>CAUVSV010000034.1:0-16964 GCA_963554735.1 Streptococcus oralis | reverse complement strand
GAGATTACTTGGAACAAGTCCAATGAATCTGCATCCAAATCATCAAAAGTAGATTCAAGTGTTACTTCTGATGCGTCTTTCCCAAGTTCTTCAACGATAATTTCTTGTACTTTTTCAAATACTGCCATGATAGGACTCCTTTAAAATATAAAAAATTTATAACTATGTGTTTACCACATGATTACCTAGATTGTAAGAATGAGTGTGCCCCATGTCAAACCTCCACCGAAGCCTGATAGGAGAATCGTCTGGCTACCATCTAAACGAATCATGCCATTCTCCACACACTCTGAGAGCAAAATCGGGATACTTGCTGCACTGGTATTTCCATACTCCATCATATTGGCAGGAAGCTTGTCTCGGTCTACGCCGATCTTCTTAGCCATCTTATCCAAAATGCGGATATTTGCCTGATGAAGCAAGAGATAATCCAATTCCGATGCTGCGATTGGACCATTTTCAATGGTTTCTTTGATCGATCTAGCAACATCACGATTTGCAAAATCAAAAACTGCTCGTCCATCCATTTTCAAAAAAGCAGGAACTGCTTCTTGATCCGAGAAAGGAGAAGCCAAAGCCGTTTGACCATAGGTCAAACACTCGCTCCGAGAGCCATCCGTATAGAGACTTTCCACAAGGAAGTGGCGTATTTCGCTCGCTTCCAAGAGAACACCGCCAGCGCCATCCCCAAAGAGAACAGCTGTTGAACGATCTGACCAATCAACTGCCTTGGATAAGGTCTCAGCCCCTATAACAATCCCTTTTTTGAACTGTCCAGAACTTAAAAACTTTTCTGCAGTTGAGAGAGCGAATACAAAGCCACTGCAAGCTGCTGTCAGATCAAAGGCGAAAGCTCTGTGCGCTCCGATATTTGCCTGAACTCGAGCTGCTGTGGAAGGCATCATCGAGTCTGGGGTAATCGTCGCTACAATGATAAAATCAATCTGATCCGCTGTTAAGCTCCCTTTAGCCAACAAGCTCTTAGCTACTTCTGTCGCCAAGTCACTTGTAGACTCTGTTTTTGAAATATGTCTCTGTTTAATTCCTGTCCGACTTGAAATCCACTCATCGCTTGTGTCCATGATTTGGGCTAAGTCATGATTAGTGACCACTTGCTCTGGAACATAATGAGCAACCTGGCTTATTTTTGCAAAAGCCATTATTTCAAATCCTCCAAAAATTGATAAAGGTTCGTTAAACCTCTGCCCATGACTTCTTTTTCCTCAGGGCTCATGCCATCGATGATTTTTTCGACCATAGCCTTGTGGAACCGTTTATGAAGGCGGTGAACCAAACGACCTTTCTTTGTCAAATGCAGATAGACCACTCGACGGTCTTGGTCAGAACGAATACGCTCAATATAACCTTTTCTCTCCAGGTTATTCAAACTCGTCGTCACTGTCCCAAGAGTTACCATCAGTTCTTTTGAAACCTTACTTGGCGTTGCCTCCGGGAACTTCCCAATCACATCGATCGTGTGCATTTCTTTGATGGAGATGTCTTTGAATCGACTACCTCGTAAGCTAACCTCCTCAATCACAAGGACGTTATTAAAAATAGATGTTAGATAATCATTTACTTGTTGGTAGTCCAAATCGTTTCCCTCCCCCTCAAAAAGCTTTTACAATCAAAACATTTGATAAAAGAAGTATAACAAACTTCAAAAAATTGTGCAAGTATTTTTTTACATTCCTGTAAATTTCGGTCTTCTTCTTTCAGAATGTGCTCGAACCCCTTCTTTAAAATCTTCAGTTAAAGATAACGATTCTTGTAATTTCAATTCTAATTCAGCATAATTCTGCCAATCCTTAAATTGACTTTCCCAAACTAACTTTTTAATCGCTGCGTATGAGTTTGCTGAACCTCTTCTTAATTTTTTCAGAACTTGTTCTCTTGTTTTTTCTAATTTGTCAACTTCACAAACACGGTATACCACGCCCCATTCTAGCGCTTTTTCAGCAGTCAAAGCTTCACCTGTCATAGCAAGTTGTGCAGCCCGTGTTACCCCGATACTACGACTCAAGAGATGAATCCCACCAGCGTCTGGCGCCAAGCCAACTCCAACAAAGGCTTGAATAAATTTTGCCTTGTCAGTCGCTAAACAGAAATCAACTGCTACTGCCATATTTGCTGCAGCACCAGCGACCGCTCCATCTACCTCCATCAAAACAGGTTTTGGAATTTGCTTGATTTTAAAAGAAATTGTATTGACTAATTCCGCAATCTTATTCAAAGATGGGATATCATCTTCGTCCACTGCGCGTTTCATCTCAACCAAGTCTCCTCCAACTGAAAAGACCTTCCCATTCGCATTAATCAAGATGAACTGCACAGCTTGATCCTGCTCTGCTAGGGTCAAAGCTTCTAAAATTTCCTCACACATTGGGATATGGAAACCATTTGCCACTTCGGGACGATTCAAAGTGATGATAGCAAGATCATCTACGATCTGATATAAGATATGATTCATAGCTTCTCCTTTTCTTTTGTAAGGCAATAAAATTGTTTTATCATCAAAGTATACCTTTTTTTGGATAAAGAGGCAAGGAAAAACTAAAGGAAAGTGTCTCAGCTGATTATTTACCCATCATTTATGAGTGTGAGTAAAATTTGACACCCTTACTTTTAAACGGTTATCACTTTTCAGAATAAGTTAGTGTTTTCTTCTATTATAATAGGAAGTTATTTTCTTCATTGAAAAATGCCCCTCTTTCTGCTATAATCGTATAAAATACTTACTTGAGGAGTCCTTATGAAGGTTGTAAAATTTGGTGGAAGCTCGCTTGCCTCTGCTGGTCAGTTAGAAAAAGTTTTAAACATCGTTAAAAGCGATAAAGAGCGCCGTTTTGTGGTTGTTTCTGCACCCGGTAAACGCAATGCTGAAGATAGCAAGGTGACCGATGCCTTGATCAAATACTATCGTGACTATGTGGCTGGAAATGACATCAGCACTAGCCAAAATTGGATCATTGACCGTTATGCCGCTATGGTTAGTGAACTAGGGTTAAAACCTGCTGTTTTAGAAAAGATTTCTAAAAGCATTCGGGCCTTGGTAACTCTCCCTATAGAGGACAATGAATTTCTCTATGATACCTTCCTAGCGGCTGGAGAAAATAACAATGCCAAATTGATTGCAGCCTACTTTAACCAAAACGGTATCGATGCACGCTATGTTCACCCAAGAGAAGCTGGAATTGTTGTCACAAGTGAACCTGGAAACGCACGTATCATTCCATCTAGTTATGACAAGATTGAAGGCTTGGCTGATAGCACCGAAGTTCTTGTCATCCCTGGTTTCTTTGGTGTGACTAAGGAAAATCAAATCTGTACTTTTTCACGTGGAGGTTCAGATATCACAGGTTCTATCATTGCAGCAGGTGTTAAGGCTGATCTCTATGAGAACTTTACAGACGTAGATGGTATCTTTGCTGCCCATCCTGGTATTATCCACCAACCTCACTCCATTCCTGAATTAACCTACCGTGAAATGCGTGAGTTGGCTTACGCTGGATTTTCAGTCCTTCATGACGAGGCCCTTCTTCCTGCTTACCGCGGAAAAATTCCTCTTGTCATCAAGAATACCAACAACCCTGACCACCCAGGAACACGCATTGTTTTAGAACACAGTAGTGATAAATTCCCAGTAGTCGGGATTGCGGGTGACTCAGGATTCGTCAGCATCAACATGTCAAAATACCTCATGAACCGTGAAGTAGGGTTTGGTCGCAAGGTTCTGCAAATCCTTGAGGACCTCAATATCGGTTGGGAACACATGCCTACAGGTATCGACGATCTTTCAATCATCCTCCGCTCCCGTGAATTGACTCCTATCAAAGAAGAAGAAATTCTACGTCAACTCGTTCAAAAGGCTGAAGTGGACCATGCTGAAATCGAACATGACCTTTCCATCATTATGATTGTCGGAGAAAAGATGAAGAGCCATATCGGGGTAACTGCTACTGCAACACGTGCTTTGTCTGAGAATAAAATCAACATCCAGATGATGTCCCAAGGTTCAAGTGAAGTTTCCATCATGTTTGTTGTCAATAAAGAGCAAGAAAAAGCAGCTATCAAGGCTCTCTATCATGCCTTTTTCGGTGAAAGTAAGGAAGATTAATCATGGCCCAATCACTCAATCAAGCCATTGACCTCCAAACCACTGGAACATCTTACCTCTCTATCTCTGGAAAAGTTGGAAAATTTCTAGTTGGGGATCAAGCCTTAGAGTTTTATCCTGATGTCAATGTCGAACAATATATCCAAATCCCCTGGTCCAGCATTCAGCAAATCGGAGCCAACGTAAGTGGTCGCAAGATCAGCCGCCACTTTGAAGTCTTTACCGATCAAGGTAAATTCCTCTTTGCTTCAAAAGACTCTGGAGCTATTCTCAAAATCGCTCGGGAAAAATTAGGAAATGACAAGGTTGTGAAACTTCCGACTCTACTCCAGACCGTTGGACAAAAACTTAAAAATCTATTTGCAAAAAAGTAAAAACTTTAGTATAATCATAGCAACGGATAAGTAGGTTATCTCCTTCTTTCAGAAAGTCTGCGGGTGCTGCGAGCAGATAGGAGGGATAGGTGAAATTCTACCGTTATCAACAATTACATACACAATCAAGTGCACACCTGTGAAGTTGGATGGAACCGTGGCCCTGCCACTCCAACACTTTGTCAGGTGTGCTTTTTTCATAAAGGAGTTCTTATGTTAGATATTAAACGTATTCGTACAGACTTTGATGCTGTCGCTGAAAAATTAGCTACACGTGGTGTAGATGCTGCTATCTTAAATGAGATGAAAGAAATCGATGCTAAACGTCGTGACATCTTGGTCAAGGTTGAAACTCTAAAAGCAGAACGTAACACAGTTTCTGCTGAGATTGCCCAAGCTAAGCGCAACAAGGAAAATGCCGATGACAAGATTGCTGCCATGCAAACCCTATCTGCTGAAGTCAAAGCCATGGATGCTGAATTGGCGGACATCGATGCTAAATTGACAGAATTTACCACTACTCTTCCAAACATCCCTGCTGACAGCGTTCCTGTTGGGGCTGATGAAGATGACAATGTGGAAGTTCGCCGTTGGGGTACTCCGCGCGAGTTTGACTTCGAGCCAAAAGCTCACTGGGATCTTGGTGAAGACTTGGGTATCCTTGACTGGGAACGCGGCGGTAAAGTAACGGGCGCTCGCTTCCTCTTCTATAAAGGTCTTGGGGCTCGTTTGGAACGTGCTATCTACAACTTCATGTTGGATGAGCATGGTAAGGAGGGCTATACGGAAGTCATCACGCCTTACATAGTTAACCATGACTCTATGTTTGGTACTGGTCAATATCCAAAATTCAAGGAAGACACTTTTGAATTGAAAGACACTAATTATGTCCTCATTCCTACAGCTGAAGTGCCTTTGACAAATTACTACCGTGATGAAATCCTTGACGGTAAAGACCTACCAATCTACTTTACCGCTATGAGTCCATCTTTCCGTTCTGAGGCTGGCTCTGCTGGCCGTGATACTCGTGGCTTGATTCGTTTGCACCAATTCCACAAGGTTGAAATGGTCAAATTTGCCAAACCAGAAGAATCTTATGAAGAATTGGAAAAAATGACAGCTAACGCTGAAAATATCCTTCAAAAACTCAACCTTCCATACCGTGTCGTTGCGCTCTCTACTGGAGATATGGGCTTCTCAGCTGCCAAGACTTATGACTTGGAAGTTTGGATTCCAGCACAAAATACCTATCGTGAAATCTCAAGCTGTTCAAATACAGAAGATTTCCAAGCCCGTCGTGCCCAAATCCGTTACCGTGATGAAGCAGATGGCAAGGTGAAACTCCTTCACACTTTGAATGGTTCTGGACTTGCAGTTGGACGTACAGTGGCTGCCATTCTTGAAAACTACCAAAATGAAGATGGTTCTGTAACCATTCCAGAAGCTCTTCGTCCATACATGGGTGGCGCTGAAGTTATCAAACCATAAAAATAAGGCCTAGCTATTTCTAGCTAGACCTTTTTTCGTAACCAAATCAGATAAGCACCCAAGACAAAGAATAAAATAGTGAGGCAAATAACGGTTTCAGCCAAGACCAGATAATCCAGAAATGGAAGTCTCAAGATTCCCTGAGCCATCTTGAGCGAAGTAGCTGTGATAATGGTTGGGAAGGTTAGAGCTGAGAAGGCTGGTTGAAAGCCTTGTTTTAAAATATTGGGTAGGCGAGTTAAAACAAAGAAAAAGAAGGATTGAGATGCCAAAATCATGACAATCAAGAGCCAAGTCGGTAGGCCTGCTCCTCCAACTCGAACTAGAGAGGCTAAGAGTAGGGAAAAGGGAGCACAGTAGATTCCTTCCTGTCCAAGCAAGGCCACTGGGAGTGGATCTTTCTTTAAATCGCTAT
Source organism: Streptococcus oralis (assembly GCA_963554735.1). Lineage (GTDB taxonomy): Bacteria > Bacillota > Bacilli > Lactobacillales > Streptococcaceae > Streptococcus > Streptococcus oralis_CX. The sequence goes on along the minus strand of CAUVSV010000034.1, from coordinate 10,570 downwards.
AAATAAGCGGATAGAGATAGAAGGTCAAGACAAAACCAAAACTCAAGGTCGCATAGGCAATCTCAATAATGCCTACCAGAGGATAGGTCAAGGCTGCTACTGCTATCCCCACATAGAGCACCGTCCAGCTTGGAGTCGCATTGACCCTCCGACCTGGACAGGCAAATTTGATGGTAAAAGTAGCAATCAACGCCAAATCCAAGAGAAAGGAAAACCACCAGATTCCTTGTGCTAGCAAAGAAAGAGCAGGGAATACGCGAAAGACATAGGTCGCTAAAATCATCCCAGCCATAGGAAAAGTAGCCATCCCAGATAAAAGAGGGGGCTTGGTCAATTCTTGCTTGGTTTCTTCCCAATTAAAAAGATGAAGAATCAGAAAGAAAAGCCACAAAACTAAACCAATCAGACTCAATAAATGCGACAGAACCGGCCAAGTATCTGCAATCAGATTTCCTGCACCTGCTAAGCCTAGTAGACAGCCAGAAAATACCAAGGGGAGCTTTTTCATCCGAGCCTCCAATAATCATGTTATTATTAGTATAGCATAAAAGCGCTTAAAATAGCATAGAAAAATGAAGACTGAATTGCTCAGTCTTCATTTTTTCTTTCTGATTCGAACTAGGCATAAGGTTGTAATTCTGGGTTAATAGGCGTATTGGCTAGGTTGTTGGCATAGTTGCAGAGGCTGGCAAGACTAACACCGAGAACCACGTCCAAGGCATTTTGTTGCGTGTAGCCAGCTTCCAAAAATTCAGCCAAGGCTTCATCTCCTACACGCCCTTTGGTATTGATGACCGCCAAGGTAAACTTAGCTAGAGTATCTAGTTTTGGATCTGTCTCGATTGGAGTACGATTACGAAGGGCTTGAAGCAGATCATCATTCATCTGGATTTGTTTAATTGAAAAGGCTGTGTGACCTGCGACGCAGAAAGCACAACCATTGGTTACGGCAGCTGTGATTTGCACTACTTCGCGTTCCACTGGTGTCAGGCTGTTGCGACGGTTGATGGCTCCGACAGTTCGGTAGGCTTCAAGCGCGGTTGGGGCATTGGCCAAGAGACCGATTAGGTTGGGAATATAGCCATTGTTATCTTTTTGTACTGTTTCAAGAACTTCTTTTACTTCTGCTGGTGCTGATTCTACTGTGTGGATGGTAAATGTTGTCATAAGAAACCTCTTTTCATTTTATTGTCATTTAGTCTATCATAGAATTTTTCACTTGGATAATATATATTTTCAATCGCCTTGATAGGAAATGTTTATGAAATGAAAAAACCACACCAAAAGTGTGATTGGATTAGTGTTTAAAATACTTTTTAGTCTCAGCAATGACGACTGGCGACAAGACTAAGAGGGCAATCAAGTTAGGCAATGCCATCAAGGCATTGACGATATCTGCTATAATCCAAACCATATCCAACTCGATAAATCCTCCCAACAAGACCATGACTACAAAGACTACACGGTAAAGCCAGATAAAACGAACACCAAAGAGAAACTCAAAACAGCGTTCTCCGTAGTAGTTCCATCCGAGAATCGTCGTAAAGGCAAAGAGTACAAGGAAGATAGTCAAAAGAGCTGGTCCAAAGTGTGAAAAAACTGTTGAAAAGGCTGACTGGGTCAAGGCAACTCCATTCAAATCACCACTCCAAACCCCAGTTACCAAGATTGTTAAACCAGTCAACGTACAGATAATGAGGGTATCAATAAAGGTTCCTGTCATGGAAATCAAGCCTTGCTCGACTGGTTCATTTGTCTTAGCTGCAGCCGCCGCAATGGGAGCAGAACCAAGACCAGATTCGTTAGAAAAGACTCCTCGCGCCACACCATTCTGGATAGCCATCCGAATACTGGCACCTGCAAAACCACCTACCGCAGCCGCTGGACTAAAGGCTGAAGTAAAGATCAGTACAAGTGTGGCTGGGATTTTCTCGATATTAAAGAGAATAACTGTAAGAGTTCCTAAAATATAGACAATAGCCATAAAAGGAACCACTGCTGTCGAAACTTTTGATATGGATTTGAGGCCACCAAAGACGGCAATCCCTACAAAAACAGATAAAACGAGAGCTGTGATAGCTGGATTAATTTGAGCTGTATTTTGGATAGATTCTGTAATTGAATTGACTTGGGTAAAGGTACCAATCCCTAGAAGGGCTACCAATACACCCGCTAGGGCAAAGAAGATAGCAAGTGGACGCCACTTTTCTCCCATCCCCAAAAGGATGTAATGCATGGGTCCTCCAGCTACAGCTCCATTTGCATCCTTAGTACGGTATTTGATGGCCAGCAATCCTTCGGCATATTTGGTCGCCATCCCAAAGAAGGCCGCCATCCACATCCAAAAGAGGGCCCCTGGTCCTCCAACCTTAATGGCTGTCGCTACCCCGATGATATTTCCCGTACCAACTGTGGCTGCTAGAGCCGTACAGAGAGCAGCAAAGCTCGACACATCGCCGTGCCCCTTGTCCTTGGTAAAGATCAACTGAAAGGCCTTAGGGAGACGAGTAACCTGCAAAAGGCCCAGTCGGATGGTCAAATAGATACCCGTTCCGACCAATAAGATCAAGAGGGGAGGCCCCCAAGCAAAAGCATCAAGCGCTTTAAGCAATTCTAACATGTCCTTCTCCTATCTTTCAACCCCAAAAGAAAGAGTACATGCAAGATACATGTACTCTGGAATGCTTAGATAAATGCCAAAAAGCGGTCTATCCTAGCTCTGTCCTTTTACCTGAGAGTTTGAGCAGTTACCTGCCTTGCCCCTTCGGTGCCTTTACGGTCTCTCCAGAGTTCCGTCCATTTACAGTCATGGAAAACAAACCTTTCTCCACTTCTATTAAACTTCATTCGGTGTTGGTATTTTATTTTTTATTATTCTACAAGAAAAGTTAGCCCTTGTCAATATATTCTATGAAATTTTTTGACTTTTCACTTCTTTTTTCAGAAAGAGTGAATCCTTCTTCTCTCTATCCTTTAAAGGTTACAATGGTGGCGCCACTGCCTCCAGCATTTTGTGGAGCATAGCCGAAACTCTTGACATGCTTGTTTCTTTGCAGGTATTTGGTGACGCCCTCACGGATGACTCCCGTACCGATACCGTGGATGATGTCGACTTGCGCCATGTTATTGAGCAGGGCTTGGTCGATAAAGGCGTCCAGCTCATTCATGGCCTCTTCGTACCGTTTGCCACGAAGATCCAGTCTCGCTTGCGGACCACGATCAGAAGCACGTTTGACGACATTGACTTGTTTCTTCTTGACTGGGGCTTCTTGCTGGGCCTGAACAAGGTCAAATTCTTTCTCTTCCAAGGTCATCTTGATCAAGCCAACTTGGGCTTCCCAACGGCCGTCCTTAAGCTGATTGGTCAAGGTTCCACGTTGTCCATAACTGAGGACCACAATATCATCCCCCACCTTCGGAGCTCGTTTTTTCTTGGCCTTTTGAAGGACCTTGTTTTTAGACAAGTCGACTTTTTCAGGGGCTAGTTTTTTCAGTTTAGACTTGGCTTCAATGATTTCGTGGGGTTTGAGTTGAGACTTACTGTGGAGGTTCTTGAGAATCTGGTCACTCTCATTTAGAGCGAGTTCCACAATCTCGGCAGCTTGTTCACGCGCCTTGTTGAGCTCAGTTTCCTTTTCACGATTGAGTTCGTTATAGAGTTTTTTGAGTGCTCGGTTCATCTTGAGGTTTTCTTGCTCCACCTCACGGATATTGTCCAAGCGTTTGCGGCTTTCAAGCGTTTGCTCTTCCAATTGCTCAATGATACGGTTGACGTCATTATCTTGGTTGACCTGCTGGCTGGCATCTCCGACAATGACATCCGACAATCCTAGGCGTTTGGCAATTTCAAAGGCATTGCTTCGCCCTGGGACGCCCTGCATAAAGCGATAGGTCGGACGCAGGCTGGCTGTATCAAACTCCATGCTGGCATTTTGCACAAAGGCTGTTTCAATACCATAAGCCTTAAGCTCTGGATAGTGGGTCGTCGCCATGGTCTTGACCTGACGTAGACGAAGGTCCTCCAGAATAGCCATAGCAAGGGCAGCACCTTCCTGCGGATCGGTACCTGCGCCAAGTTCATCTAGTAATAAAAGAGAGTCTTGGTTGACCTTGCCAAGAATATCTACGATATTGGTCATGTGGCTGGAGAAGGTAGACAAGCTTTGCTCGATAGACTGCTCATCCCCAATATCCGCGAAGATTTCCTCGAAAATACCGACACGGCTTCCCTTGTCAGCTAAAATGGGCAAGCCTGACTGGGCCATGAGTTGAGTCAAGCCCAGGGTTTTGAGCATGATGGTCTTCCCACCCGTATTGGGACCTGTAATGACAATGGCCGTTAAGTCCTTACCAAAGTGTACATCGTTTGCAACAGCATTTTTGACCAAAGGATGGCGAACATGAAGGAGTTGAATCTCTTGATTCTCTGAAAGTTGAGGAACAACTGCTTGTCTTTCTTGGATGAAACGCACCTTGGCACGAATCAGATCCAGATGGCCGATAATCCAAGCGTCATTAGCGATCTCTGCAGCATGAGGACGAATCCGTTCTGATAACTCCTGCAGGATGCGAATCATCTCATAGCGCTCATCAGCGCGCAGACTAGCGATTTCTTCGCTCAGTTTCACGACCTCACGGGGTTCGATATAGACTGTGTTCCCACTGGCAGAGATGTCATGGACAACACCTGCAATCTTGTTGCGATAGGTATTCTTGACGGGTAAGACTTGACGGCCATTTCTACTAGCAATTATCCCTTCGGTCAACATCTGAGCTTTTTGCTTGAGCAGGTCGTATAAGACATCTCGAACCTGACTCTCGCTATCATGGATTTTCCGACGGATGCGTGCTAGTTCTTCGCTAGCAAAATTCTCGATAAATCCTGCGTCATTTAGGGATTGAAGACTCCCTTGCAAGTGTGGGAAATCATGTAGTTTTTCAAACCATCTCGCCAACTGCTCCAAGCGTACATTTTCAAGATTGGCATAAAAACTTTGCAACTCTCTGCTAGCAAGTAAGACCCGTTTGAGGAGTAGAAATTCCTCGATATTGAGGTCCGCCCCCATCTCCAGACGCTTGCAAACAGCTGATATCTCACGCGTCGCTAGGATGGTAAAGTGAGGTTGCTCCACAAATAGGGCTTGCATTTCCTCCATCTCTGTAAAGGCTTGTTTAATCTTATCCGCCTTGGCAGTTGGAGCTAAGCCTTTTAACTCCTCTAGTCCTTGTTCTGTCAAAAGATGCGGTTCAAACAAGGCTTTGATTTTATTAAATTCTAAGGTTTCTAGTATTTTTGTATTCATATTTTTTCCTTGTATGCTTGTTTACAAGATTATAGCAACTAGAGGTTTGACCTAGTTCTCCAATCTGTAAACAAAGGGCTAGGAAAAATCCCGCCCTTTTTATCCGATTAAATTTGTCACCCAGAGTTGTTTGATAAGATTTGTCGTAAAAGGGACGCTTTGGATGATGTGTTTGGCTACTATACTTTTTTCGAGTGAATTTTGAATGACTGCCAGAGGCACTGTTGCAAGGATGGTCAGAGCCATTTGCAAGACAAATAAGGTTACCAATAGAGACAAAACGCCTGATCCGATACGCAACCATTTGACATCAAGCTTTTTAGTTGGAATCAAGTGCAGGAACAAACCGATAAAACGTCCGATAGTGTAGAAAATCCCAAAAACTAGAAGATAGGCTAGACCTGCATAAAAGACCTTGTCTAGATGAAAAAGCTGGTCTGAAGGGAAGAAAAAGGTGCCCTGTCCTTCCTGAGGATTGGCATAAGGGACAAGTAAGTGGAAGTGATCTCCCAATGATTTATAAAACTGTCCCGCAACAAAGGCTGAAATCACTGCCACGAGGAAATAATAAACTTGCAGGACCAAACCTCTACGGTAGCCGATGTAAAAGCCCCAAGCCAGAACCAATAAGAGTAGGATTGAAATCATAGGGAGTCCTCAATCTTGCTCTGTTCTTGTTTAACAGCAATCAACTTGTGGCGGAGTTCTAACAACTCTTGCTCCTTGTCATCAAATTCAATCTCACGGTTGAGTTGTGTAGACAGACAATTGACCGCCAAAAGAAGCGCAATGGTTTCATCATCCGCCCCAGGCATTTGTTCTTTAATTGCTTGGTATTTTTCAGTCGCAACCTTGGCAATTTCCTCCATAAAGAGGTTGTCATGCTCGGTTGTCAAGGTTAATGTCTTTTTCCCGAATGTAAACTTATATCGATTTAGATTTGCCATAAAATTCACCTCACGATATTATACCAAATTTCGCTAACTTTGTCAGTTTTTACCAATTCTCCTGCTTTTGTGGTACAATAGAGACTATGGCAAGTATCACACTCACACCAAGTGAAGAGAAAATTCAGAGTTTTTTAAGTCAGTATCAGAAGGCTCTCAGTCCTAGTAAAAATCCCTATATTCGCTATTTTTTGAGACTGCCTCAGGCAACGGTTTCCATCTATACTTCTGGAAAAGTTCTCCTCCAGGGCGAAGCTGCTGAGCAATACGCCAGTTTCTTTGGCCATCAAGTTGTAGAGGAAACTAGGGGACAAGATTTTCCTATGATTGGGACCGATGAGGTGGGAAATGGTTCCTACTTTGGTGGACTGGCTGTCGTGGCTTCCTTCGTGACACCTGACCAGCACGACTTCTTGCGAAAACTCGGTGTAGGGGATTCTAAGACTCTGACAGACCAAAAGATTCGTCAGATTGCCCCTATCCTTAAAGAAAAGGTCCAGCACCAAGCGCTCCTCCTTTCACCGAGCAAGTACAACGAAGTTATCGGAGAGCGTTACAATGCTGTTTCTGTAAAGGTTGCCCTTCACAATCAGGCTATTTTTCTCCTGCTTCAAAAAGGAGTCCAGCCAGAAAAAATCGTGATTGACGCTTTTACAAGTCCTAAAAACTATGACAAATACTTGGCGCAAGAAGCCAACCGTTTTCCAAATAAGATCACTTTGGAAGAAAAAGCTGAGGGCAAATATCTGGCTGTTGCGGTTAGCTCCATCATTGCGCGTGATCTCTTCCTCGAAAACTTAGAAAATCTTGGACGAGAACTGGGCTATCAACTGCCAAGTGGCGCTGGAACTGCATCTGATAAGGTTGCTAGCAAAATTCTGCAAGCCTATGGCATGAAAGGGCTTCATTTCTGTGCCAAACTACATTTTAAAAACACTGAAAAAGCCAAAGCACTTCTAGAAAGGTAAATTATGAATTCGTTTAAATCATTTCTAAAAGAATGGGGAGTTTTCTTCCTGATTATCGCACTGGTAGGCCTTAGCCGCATCTTCCTTTGGAGCAATGTCCGTGTGGAAGGACACTCGATGGACCCTACCCTAGCCGACGGAGAAGTTCTCTTCGTTGTTAAACACCTCCCAATTGACCGCTTCGACATCGTGGTTGCGCACGAGGAAGACGGAAATAAAGACATTGTCAAAAGGGTCATCGGTATGCCTGGAGATACCATCCGCTACGAAAATGACAAACTCTTTATCAACGGTGAAGAAACGGATGAACCCTACCTAGCTGAATATCTCAACTTGTTCAAAACAGAAAAGTTGCAAAACACCTATACTGGCAAAGGATTTGAAGGCAATAAGGGAGTTTACTTTAGAGAACTTGCTCAAAAGGCACAGGCTTTTACAGTTGATGTCAATTCCAATACCAGCTTCAGCTTTACTGTCCCTCAAGGCGAGTACCTTCTCCTTGGTGACGATCGTCTAGTCTCTAGCGACAGCCGCCATGTTGGTACCTTCAAGGCCAGCGATATCAAGGGCGAAGCAAAATTCCGTTTCTGGCCGCTTAACCGTATCGGAACTTTTTAGGATAAGGAAGAGGCCGAGAATGCTAAGTCTCAGTCTCTTTTTCTATTGCGAGAAGAAGGACTTTTAGTCTCCTAGCTTGTTGAAAGAAGCTAAGGGTCCAACTCTCATGAACTCATGTAAAGGAAACCTATGGAAGTTTATTTTTCAGGCACCATTGAACGTATTATTTTTGAAAATCCCAGTAATTTTTATCGCATTCTCCTCCTAGATATCGAAGATACTGATGCGGAGGACTTTGACGATTTTGAAATCATCGTTACAGGAACCATGGCGGACGTGATTGAAGGGGAAGACTACACTTTTTGGGGGCAAATCGTTCAGCACTCCAAGTATGGGGAACAGCTTCAGATCAGCCGTTATGAACGGGCAAAACCAACTAGAAAAGGGCTAGTCAAATACTTCTCTAGCAGTCATTTCAAGGGGATTGGTCTCAAAACGGCCCAAAAAATCGTCGATAGCTATGGTGACAATACCATTGACGAAATTCTGGAACATCCTGAAAAGCTGGAAAGCATTGCTGGACTCTCTGCCAAAAACCGTGAGGCTTTTGTCTCCACCCTCCGTCTCAACTATGGGACAGAAATGGTCTTGGCAAAACTGGCCAACTACGGCATTCCCAATAAACTAGCCTTTCAGATTCAAGATTTTTACAAGGAAGAAACGCTGGATATTGTTGAAAATTATCCCTATCAACTGGTTGAGGATATCAAGGGTTTGGGCTTTACCATTGCTGACCAATTAGCTGCCGAACTAGGCATCGAAAGTCAAGCTCCCGAGCGCTTCCGTGCTGGCCTTGTCCATAGTCTCTTTCAAGGTTGTATGGATACAGGCGATACCTATATGGAAGCTCGAGATTTGCTGGAACAAACCCTGACTCTCCTCGAGTCTTCCCGTCCCGTGGAACTCGATCCCAGCCAAGTAGCTCAGGAATTATCTCATTTGATCGAAGAAGACAAGGTTCAGCAGATTGATACTAAAATCTTTGATAACAGCCTCTTTTTCGCCGAAGAAGGCATTCGCAGTCACTTGGTTCGTATCCTTGAAAAAGGAAAGAAACAAAGTCAGGATCTAGAAACCATTCAAAAGCATATCGCTAGTGTTGAGGAAGAGCTGGGCATCCAGTACGATACCATTCAAAAACAGGCTATCTGCGACGCTATCCAGAACAAGGTCTTTATCCTGACAGGTGGACCTGGTACTGGTAAGACGACGGTTATCAATGGGATTATCGCTGTTTATGCCCTCTTAGAAGGGCTTGATCTCAGGAAGAAAAGCAGTCTGCCTATCCTTCTCGCTGCTCCAACTGGTCGAGCAGCTCGACGCATGAATGAATTAACAGGTTTGCCTAGCGCTACTATACACCGTCATTTGGGGATGACAGGAGACGATGATACTAGCCATCTGGAAGATTATCTGGATGCCGACTTTATCATCGTGGATGAGTTTTCTATGGTGGACACTTGGTTAGCCAACCAACTCTTCTCCAATATCTCTTCTAACAGCAAAATTCTCATCGTGGGAGACAGTGACCAGTTGCCTTCTGTTAGTCCCGGACAAGTCCTTGCAGACCTGCTCCAGATACCCCTGATTCCGCAGACTCGCTTGGAACGGATTTACCGTCAGAGTGAAGAATCAACTATCGTCACCTTGGCTAGTCAGATTCGACAGGGAATCTTGCCAGCAGATTTCACCCAGAAAAAAGCTGATCGCTCCTACTTTGAAATCGCTAGTGGCCATATCCCAGCTACCATTGAGAAAATCCTCGGCGCTGCCCTCAGAAGTGGCATTCCGGCTCGCGATATTCAGGTGCTAGCGCCTATGTATCGAGGAACTGCTGGTATTGACGCCATCAACCAACTCATGCAAGACCTGCTCAATCCTCAGCAAAAGGGGCAAGTGAGCTTTGAAGCAACTCAGTGTCACTATCGAACAGGGGACAAGGTCATTCACCTAGTCAACGATGCCGAAGTCAATGTCTTTAATGGAGACCTAGGCTACATCACAGACCTGATTCCTGGAAAATACACCGAGTCCAAACAAGACGAGATTGTCATTGATTTTGATGGCAATGAGGTCATCTACCCACGTAATGAATGGTACAAAATTCGACTAGCCTATGCCATGAGTATTCATAAGTCTCAGGGAAGTGAGTTTCCTGTTGTCATCCTGCCCATCACCAGTGCTAGCAAGCGCATGCTGGAGCGAAATCTCATCTACACAGCTATCACACGGGCCAAGAGCAAGCTCATCCTTATTGGTGAATTACAGGCCTTTGACTATGCAATCAAACATATTGGAACTGCTCGCAAGACCTATCTGATTGAGCGCTTCAGTGATTTAATTGAAACTAATATTGAAGAAAGTAAACAAGCCTTCTCTGAAACTGCCACAGCAAGTGACTCTGAACAATCCTACATCCTCACCGAAGAAAACTGGTCTAGTATTCCAGCCATGATTGGGATTACAGATACAGATCTCAAAGAGATTTTTGGAAAATAGTGCATCAGAAAACCCACCTAGTCAGGTGGGCTTTTTCTCTTTTAAGATTATTTTACTGTTGCTGTGCTTGTGATCAATTCAACAGCTTTTTTGATAGTGATATCGTGTTTCAACATGTCAGCTGAAAGCAAGTTTTGTACTTGTGCAACTTCCATGTTGTAGTCTGCTGCCAATTGCTCAATTTCTTTTTGGATTTCTTCTTCTGAAGCGTCAAATCCTTCAGCTTTGGCAACTG
>CAUVSV010000033.1:0-19756 GCA_963554735.1 Streptococcus oralis | reverse complement strand
AGGTCGCAGTGACTGGGGTGCCATTCTTATCCACACGTTTGACTGTGACTGGATCTGGGCTTCCGACAAACTGTTTGTCTGGAGTGAAGGTCACTGTGCCGTCTGGGGAAATCGTGTAAGTTCCTTGACCTGGAATAGACTTCTCTTTGCTGCCATCTTCAAAAGTTGGTTCAACTGTTTCATCGATTGGAACCAGTGGATCGCCACCTTGGAAGGTTGGGGTGCCGGTTTGTGGAACACCCTGAGGACCTGTGCTCGTTGCGCCTGTACCAGTTGGTGTTACCTTAGTGAACTCTGGACTGTAAGTCGCAGTAACTGGGGTGCCATTCTTATCCACACGTTTGACTGTGACTGGAGCTGGGTTTCCGACAAACTGTTTGTCTGGAGTGAAAGTTACCGTTCCGTCTGGCGCAATCGTGTAAGTTCCTTGACCAGGAATAGATTTCTCTTTGCTGCCATCTTCGAAGGTTGGATCAACTGTTTCATCGATTGGAACCAGTGGATTACCACCTTGGAAGCTTGGAGTTCCAGTTTGTGGGATACCTTGAGGACCTGTGCTGGTTGCGTTAGTGCTGGTTGGGGTTACCTTGGTTACTGTTGGGGTATAAGACGCAGTCACTGGAGTGCCGTTCTTATCTACACGTTTGACTGTGACTGGATCTGGGCTTCCGACAAATTGCTTGTCTGGAGTGAAAGTTACACTTCCATCTGGCGCAATCGTGTAAGTTCCTTGACCTGGAATAGACTTCTCTTTGCTGCCATCTGCGAAGGTTGGCTCAACTGTTTCATCGATTGGAACCAATGGATCACCACCTTGGAAGCTTGGAGTGCCTGTTTGTGGAACACCCTGAGGGCCTGTGCTGGTTGCGTTAGTGCTGATTGGGGTTACCTTAGTAAACTCTGGGCTGTAAGTCGAAGTGACTTCCGTTCCGTTCTTATCTACACGTTTGACTGTGACTGGAGTTGGGTTTCCAACAAACTGTTTGTCTGGTGTGAAAGTTACAGTTCCATCTGGTGCAATCGTGTAAGTTCCTTGGCCTGGAATATTCTTCTCTTTGCTTCCATCTGCGAAGGTTGGCTCGACTGTTTCATCGATTGGAACCAGTGGATTACCACCAGCAAACGTTGGAGTCCCGGTTTGTGGAAGTCCTTGAGGACCTGTACTTGTTGCACCGGTTCCTGTTGGGGTCACTTTCGTAAACTCTGGACTGTAGGTCGCAGTGACTGGAGTGCCATTCTTATCAACACGTTTGACTGTGACTGGATCTGGGTTTCCAACAAACTGTTTGTCTGGTGTGAAGGTCACTGTACCGTCTGGTGCAATCGTGTAAGTTCCTTGACCTGGAATAGATTTCTCTTTGCTTCCATCGTCGAAGGTTGGCTGGACTGTTTCATCGATTGGAACCAGTGGGTCACCACCTTGGAAGGTTGGAGTGCCCGTTTGTGGAACACCTTGAGGACCTGTGCTGGTTACTTTAGTGCTAGTTGGGGTTACCTTAGTCACTGTTGGAGTATAAGTCCCAGTCACTGGGGTACCGTTCTTATCCACACGTTTGACTGTGACTGGATCTGGGTTTCCGACAAACTGTTTGTCTGGAGTGAAAGTTACAGTTCCATCTGGTGCAATCGTGTAAGTTCCTTGGCCTGGAATATTCTTCTCTTTGCTTCCATCTGCGAAGGTTGGCTCGACTGTTTCATCGATTGGAACCAGTGGGTCACCACCTTGGAAGGTTGGGGTACCTTTTTGCGGTTGACCTTGGATACCCGTGCTAGTTGCGCTAGTTCCAGTTGGGGTTACTTTCGTAAACTCTGGACTGTAAGTCGCAGTGACTGGGGTGCCGTTCTTATCCACGCGTTTGACTGTGACTGGATCTGGGTTTCCAACAAACTGTTTGTCTGGAGTGAAAGTTACAGTTCCGTCTGGTGCAATCGTGTAAGTCCCTTGACCTGGAATAGACTTCTCTTTGCTTCCATCTTCGAAGGTTGGCTCAACTGCTTCATCGATCGGAACCAGTGGGTCACCACCTTGGAAGCTTGGAGTTCCGGTTTGTGGAACACCTTGAGGACCTGTGCTAGTTACGTTAGTGCTAGTTGGGGTTACCTTAGTCACTGTTGGAGTATAAGTCGCAGTAACCTCTGTACCGTTCTTATCTACACGTTTCACTGTGACTGGAGTTGGTGTACCAACATATTGTTTTTCTGGAGTAAAGGTGATAGAACCATCTGGATTGATGCTGTATTCACCCACACCTGGAACTGTTTTCGTTGACTGTCCATCTTCGAAAGTCATTGGTTTCGTGTCATCAATTGGAACCAATGGATTGCCTTCTGTAAAGGTTGGGGTACCCTTTTGCGGTTGACCTTGGATACCCGTGCTAGTTGCGTTAGTGCTGGTTGGAACTACTTCTTTCACCACAGCTCGGTACTTGACAGTAACAGGAGTGCCGTTGGCATCCACACGAGTCAATTCGAGCTCTGGTGTTTCGCCCTTGAATTGCTTATCTGGGGTGAAGGTTACCTTACCGTCTGCGTCCACTTCGAATTTACCAACATTTGGCACTTCCTTCACAGTTATACCATTGTCAAATAGTGGAGTTGAATCAGCTGGGAATGGAACAGAGTCATGGCCTGGAGTGAAGGTCACTTTACCTTCTTGTACCTGACCTTGAAGTCCTTCTGTCTTATCTCCTGTACCAGTTGGTGTTACTTTCGTAAACTCTGGACTATAAGTTGCAGTGACTGGGGTGCCATTCTTATCTACGCGTTTGACTGTGACTGGAGTTGGGTTTCCAACAAACTGTTTGTCTGGAGTGAAAGTTACAGTTCCGTCTGGTGCAATCGTGTAAGTCCCTTGACCTGGAATAGACTTCTCTTTGCTTCCATCTTCGAAGGTTGGCTCAACTGCTTCATCGATCGGAACCAGTGGGTCACCACCTTGGAAGGTTGGGGTACCTGTTTGTGGAACACCTTGAGGACCTGTGCTGGTTACGTTAGTGCTAGTTGGGGTTACCTTAGTCACTGTCGGTTTATAATGTGCTCGGTAAGGAACACCGTTAGAATCATTTACTTGAACAGTAACTGGGTCCGGGGTACCAACAAAATTTTTGTTAGGTTTGAAAGTGACTTGACCAGTGTTAGGGTCTAACTCATAAGTTCCAACTGGCTGACCATTGGATGTAGCAGGAACTGAGTTACCAGTAATAGGTTGGCCGTTAGCATCCACAAAGGTCGCAGGGCGTGAAGCATCTGGAGTCACTGGCGTTTTAGCTGGATCGCCATCATTAAAGATTAGATTTTTGTTTTGTTCTTGACCTTGAACACCAGTCGATTCATATGTTGGTATCTTTCGAACAGTAGGAATGTAGCGACCATCCATATTGTTCAAAATGTCATTCTTATTTGGATTTGATGCATCAGTTGATTGCCAGTTAGTTGATGAACCGTTTGAGTCTGTACGACGAATATTAATCCCTTCAGCAGTTCCTATGAAGTCAGCATTTGGTGTGAACACTACATCGATATCATCACCATTAGTATTCACTACATAGGTCCCTTCCGGACGCACATAAGTATTGCCGTTAGTTGGAGTCAAGACATTCCCTTGATTATCCAAAATTTGTGGCGCTTGGCTACTCATGCTAGCATTAGTTACAAAATCTGAACGATCAGGTCCTTTAGGTGAGAAGTGAACTGTAGCATTTTGTGTCTCACCTTGAAGACCAGTTGTTTCTTTCTTTTCACCTTGAGGTGGATAAGTACGGCGAACCAACATGTCCTCTACTTCACCACTAAATGCCGTCCCGGTAGGCTTCTCAATATCACCTGCATTAGTCGCAATACGCACACGCATTCCAAGTTGGTCAACTAATCCACCACTAAGACTCGGAATTGCATTAAATGTTAAAGTGTGATCCCCATTAGCAGTTATTTCTTTAACTACACTGCCTTCATTATCATCAAATTTCCCGTTATTATTGAAGTCCACCCATGCTTTGACATATGCTTTAGCATTACCATTTGGATTAGCCTTAATCTTAAGGGTATAAGTGCCATTCTTAGCTTTGTTTAAATCCAAAAGGTCGTTAGTATGGTTATATTGATCAGCAGTTAGCAATTGCTGCGGACCTTCATCTGAAACATCCTCACGATCATCAGAAGTCCAGTCATTCTTAGAATCCACATCGATATCTGCTTCTGTAGAACCTAAGTAAGGTTGCTTTATTTGAACATTTGTTATCGAATCGCGTGTAGAGATAGTATGGTGAGCTTCACCGTAACTTTCTGGCGCATCGCCACCATCAACTACCAAGAATCCCATCATAAGTGCCTGTTGCCCTGCGGTCGCAACATAAAAACCTACCTCAGAAGCCCCCCGGGTCATTACAACTGGCACTGCTTTACTTGCTGAAACAATTGGTCCAAATACTTGACTACCTAGACCACCTGTAACTGTATCAGGACTCAAAAACTTATTCCAATCGACAGTCTTATCTTTTAGGATGAGTAGACCACCTCTTGTTGTCTTATCAGCCTGCTTAACAAGTTCTTCAGTCGTAACAGTGTAAGGACCTTTTGCACGAGGACCTTTCATCCATTCTCCTACGTATTCCCAACCTTCACCGTTAGTGGTAAAAATACCATATTCACCAGGGTTAGCATCTTCTCCATCAGCCATAACAACTGCTGGTTTTACTTTTTTTCCACGATAAGTGGCTTCTATTTTAAATTTAACCCCCCAGTTTACACCATCAACTGGTACGATAATTTGAGTTTTATGGCCTTTTGTATCAAAACCTTGTCCACCAATAGTACTCCATTTATCTTGTGGTTGACCTGATACAGGAGGTGGAGTTTTTCCATAATCTTTCCAGTTTTTTAAATAACTGTTTGTTGCATTTGGATCATAAGTTCCAGCAGATGAAGTTCCTTCCACACGCTTTTTATAAATTTCAGTAGCGTGGAATGGTTTAAGCTCAGTAACTGTCAAGGTAACTACATAACCAGGTGAAATTTCTTTCGTATAAGTAGTTCCAATCTTAAACCCTCCCTGAGGATCTAAGTTTTTCAAGCTTGCCGTATCAGAGAAATCAATCCAGTTAATTTGTTTTGCTAATTGTGTACTTTCTTTCTTCTCTGATTCAGACAATTCTGGTTTAGATGTACGTGGTACAGGAGTCGCATCGTCCGCACCTGCATAACTAGCTGGTGCAACTGAAGTTGCCTGGGTATCACGACGAACTCTACGAGAACGTGTAGATTGTTCAGTAACACTAGATGTCTCAGTAGGTTCAGCAATTATTGGAGCAACTGCAGTTTCTGGTTTAGTACTCTCTGTAGATTTATCTTCTGGAGAAGTAACTGGTTTCTCAACAGGAGACTGTGATGTTTCAGAGATAACCGATTGGTCATTGTTCTTTTTATCAGCAGGCTCTGTTCCAGAATTTGAAGTTGCTGTTTCTTTAGTTGGTTGAGAGGATTCTACTACAGATGGTGTTTCAGACTTTTCTGATGTTTTAGAATCTGTAGGTGATATAGAAGTCCCCGTTGTCTTATCAAAGTTTGTTTTAGCTACCTCGTTTAAAGAGTTTGTCACACTCGTCTCATCAGCACTAACTTGAGAAGCTGCTCCCAAAAGGACTAAAGTAGACAAGAGCACAGAACAAACACCTACATTTAGTTTTCGAATAGAAAACTTATGAAGGTGTGGATTAAATAAATCTTTCCCCATTATAATCTCCTTAATTATAATTTTATAACTCAGAATATTATACAACTTTTTTTATAGCTTCGCTACTAAGTAAACTTAAAAAATTTTAGTTATTATTTAAATTATAAAAGAAAAAACAACGTATACCTAACTTGATTGTTATTTTATTATATATTTCCCCTGCATTAAAATTTATATAGTTTCTTTATTCAAATATTTTATAGTTTAAATAAAATTAGCAAAATTTTACTTCTAGCTTATAAGCATCAAAAAACCACTCACTCCAAAGAGCAAGTGGTTCTTGTATTTTTACTTTTCAAGTAAGCTGAGCGCTTCTGCATCAGCGATAATCGTCACATCAGGGTGGTTTTGTAAGCTACTTGCTGGTAGACTTTCAGTTACTGGGCCTGACACTGTTCCAGCAATGGCTTCTGCTTTCGACTCACCGTAAGCAAAGAGAATAATTGACTTGGCATCCAAGATGTTTTTAATTCCCATTGAAATGGCTTGAGTTGGGACGTCTTCAATCTTGTCAAAGAAGCGAGCATTGGCTTCGATAGTAGACTGGTCAAGTTCTACTAGATGCGTTTGGCTATCAAATGGAGTTCCTGGCTCGTTAAAGCCGATATGTCCATTGCGACCAATTCCCAAGATTTGCAAATCAACTGGATGGTCAGCCAAAATTTGATTGTAGCGTTCAACTTCTTCTTCAGCATTGTCCTTAACCCCACGAGGCAAGAAACTTTCTTTAAATGGTTTTTGGTTGAACAAGTTTTCCTGCATGAAGTAACGATAAGACTGTGGATTATCCCCATCAAGCCCTACATACTCATCAAGATTCACACTGGTTAGATTTGAAAAATCAAGGTCACTCTCAACAATTTCCTTGTAAAATTCAAGTGGACTACTTCCTGTCGCAAGTCCTAATGTTTGAGCACCATTGGACAATTTTTCCTTCAAAATCTCAAAAGCTACTTTTCCACCTTCGACTTGATTCTCAACTTTTATAACTTTCATTTTATATCCTCCATATTTCTATATTCATTATATGGTATAGACCAATTTTTGTCAAGTGAAAACGATTTAATTTCTAAAAAAAGAGCGTCTAAACTTGAAACATGTTATAATGGATAAGATTAGAACTTAGAAAGAATGATGAAAAAATGAATACTGCTGATTTTGATTTCCACTTGCCTGAGGAATTGATTGCCCAAACGCCACTTGAAAAACGTGATGCGTCTAAACTCCTTATCGTTAATCGTGAAACGGGAGAAATGCAGGATAAACATTTCCACTCTATTATCGACATGCTGGAACCTGGTGATGCTCTTGTCATGAACGACACTCGCGTTCTCCCTGCCCGCCTCTATGGTCAAAAGGAAGAAACAGGTGGCCATGTGGAGCTTCTCCTACTCAAAAATACTGCAGGTGATGAGTGGGAAGTTCTGGCTAAACCTGCCAAACGCCTCAAGGTCGGTACTCGTGTCAGCTTTGGAGATGGTCGTCTCAGTGCTGTCGTTACAGAAGAATTGACCCACGGGGGCCGCATTGTCCGCTTTGAATACCAAGGAATTTTCCTAGAAGTCTTGGAAAGTCTGGGTGAAATGCCACTGCCACCTTATATCCACGAAAAACTGGAGGACCGTGAACGCTATCAAACGGTCTACGCTAAAGAGAGTGGCTCTGCTGCTGCACCGACTGCTGGACTGCACTTCACCAAAGAACTGCTAGCAGAAATCCAAGCCAAAGGTGTTCATCTGGTCTATCTCACTCTTCACGTCGGACTCGGAACCTTTAGACCTGTCTCTGTTGACAATCTAGACGAACATGAAATGCACTCCGAATTCTACCAACTTTCTGAGGAAGCAGCTGCCACCCTTCGCTCTGTTAAGGAAAATGGAGGTCGCGTCATCGCTGTTGGAACCACTTCGATTCGCACACTGGAAACCATCGGTTCCAAGTTTAATGGGCAAATCCAGGCTGATTCTGGTTGGACCAATATCTTTATCAAACCAGGCTACGACTGGAAGGTTGTGGATGCTTTTTCAACTAATTTCCACCTGCCCAAGTCAACTCTCGTCATGTTGGTTTCTGCCTTTGCCGGTCGTGACTTAGTCCTAGATGCCTATCACCATGCCATCCAAGAACACTACCGCTTCTTTAGTTTTGGAGATGCCATGTTTATCTATTAAGAAAATCCCTATTAGGAAACCTAATAGGGATTTTTCTAATTATTCCATACCAAACTTTGGATCTTTCAAACTCTGAACACTGGCATTGATAACTGCTCCGATAATCAAAATCTTTGCAATAAGAATAAACCAGAACATCATGACCACCACGATAATGGAACTGAAAAATCGGACATCAACCAGATGATTGACATAACTATTGACGTAGACAGAAAAGATATTCAATAAAAAGATAAGAGTTAGCAAGACAAAGACACTTCCTGGTAAAACATAGCGGATTCGTGGTGCTTTTACTTTTGGAAGGAAGTAATAGATCATAACTAGAATAGCAAAAATCAAGGCATAGACCAGAGGACCTGTAAAGTCTTGCAGGTAGGAAAATAGCGGACTATCTGATTGCCAGTAAGTTTTGAGGAGGTTGAGCAACATACGACCAAACATACTCAAAAACAAGGCTAGAGCAAAAAGAATCTGCAAGCCAAAACTAACAAGTAGACTCATCAACTGATGGGAGATAATCCCTCGACTCTTGGTCACCCCATAGGCTTTGTTAAAAGCTTTTTGAAGGAAATCCATTGATTTCGAAAAGGTCCAGAGTGCAGATAAAACGGCAAAACTCAGCAAACCAGTTGATGGTTGAGTCAGAACTTCTCGGACAATCTTGGCGACCACATCATACACCGTATCAGGCAAGAATTCCTTGATTGTCAGTAAGAAATTTGAAACTGGAATCTGAAAATAAGGCAAAATATTGACCATTATCATTAGCAAAGGAAAGATTGAAATCAACCAATAGTAGGCAACCGCAACACTGGTTAACTCGCTATCTGATGCTTGATAATAATGCAAAAAAGCTTTCAATAAGGGCCTATCCATCAGCTCTTTCCACCACTTTTTCATGTTCCATCCTCCGTCATTTTCTTCATCATCTAAGTTCTTCTAATTAAATCTAGCATATCATAAGGCAAGGTATTTGCAGCCTCTTTCAGAGAATAATTTTCTAAATTATTCACATTTTGTCGTAGTTTTTTAGCATACTTGGCTGTTATCAGTTTAGCTTCTTCGTATTCAAAGATTGCCTTACGTTCGAGATAGTAGCCTCGTAGCATTTCATCGATATTGTTTGGCTTGATGCGATTGATAACCCGCTCAACAAAGGCACCACTTCCGATAATGGCCGTCTCGCGTAGACGAGATTCTTGCATAAAACTAATCAGAGAACTCTTGTAAACCCCTTTGAGGTTTTCCAAACTCTCGATAATCAGCTCTGTATTCTCTAAATACAACTCTGAAATCTGATCATAGTCAACTGCTAGTAGTTTACGCGATTCTTCATTCATCCAACTACGGAAAGTTTTGCCAAAGGTAAACATTTCATGGAGTAGAAAGCGCAGTATCCGTAAGGAAACTAGGAAGTAATAAGTCACTCTAGAAGCGAAATTCCGATTGATACTCTGCTCCATGTTTTTTAGGTAACGTTGGTAAACTCGATAGCCACGCTCGCTGATTCTATTTTCTTCATAGGCTTGCTCCAAACCGTCACTCTCAATACTCAAGATAAGGAGTTTGAGAGATTCCCAGTCCTCTTGGACTCTCTTATTTTCCAGACTAAGGATGAGATTTTCAATCCGACCATGATAATTATCAATAGCTGCATAAAGAGGAAGTTTGTTCTTGTGATGGTCCAGCTCTTTTTCTAATTCTGCAGCCACATCATTCAGAATCGCAATATGCATCAAATGGTCCTTGCTTTCCTCTTGTTCCTCAGATAAGTGAGGGAGGACTAGTAAACCTGTTAAAAAGCTCAACAGTGTAACGCCTGCTACAAGGAAGAGTAACAAAGGATATTCCTGCTCCAAATGACTTGGTATGAGGAGAATAGTCGCGATAGATACTGTCCCTTTGACACCAGAGAAGGTCAAAAGAAGCATATCTTTCATGTACTTATGAATTTTTTTCTTAAGTCGACGCGTCCTCACAAAGTAAAAACCAGCAATCATGACAAAGCGGATCGCAAAGAGTAAGAAGGTCAGAACGACAACTGAAAGCAGTAAAAGAAGGGGATTGTAGAGAGAATTAGACAAGATCGGCTCTGCTATCAACTCTAATTCCATTCCCAAGAGAACAAAGACTGATCCATTTAGCATAAAGGTCACGGTGTGCCAGACGGTCTCCGTCACGGTGTCTACCTGAGCCTCAAGGAGCGTAATTTTCTTAAAACGACTGGCCTTCAAAATACCTGCAACCACTACCGCGATAATCCCTGAAACATGAAACTCTTCTGCGATGAAAAAGGTCATGAGTGGCAAACTTAGCTCTAGCAATAGTTCACTGGCTATATCTATCGCTCGCACACTCAGTAAAAAGCTATGCAAAAAACGATTGACCATAGCCGTCACAAAACCGACTACAAAACCACCAAGGATAGAAAACGCTAGGGAAGTTCCAGCTTGGCTGAAAGAAAAGGTTCCTGTTGTCCAAGCAGCAAGAGCCATCTGAAAGGCAACCAAACCAGAAGCGTCATTTAAGAGTCCTTCCCCTTTTAGAATATTAGAAACCCGTTTGGGAAAACGAAAACGTTCAGAAAGAGATGCGAAGGCAACCAAATCTGTTGGCCCAAGTGCCGCCCCAACTGCTAAACAGGCCGCCAAAGGAAGAGTCATCCAAAGGAAGTGAGCCATGCCCCCCAAGCTCAAGGTCGAGATAAAAATCACAGGAAAGATCAGAAAGACAACAATCCGCCAGTGCTTCAAAATGGACGTAATATCCGCTTCTTCTGCCTCCCGAAAAAGTAAGGGACCAATAACTATGGCCAGAAACAGCTCTGTATTGAGATGAAAGTCCGCATCGGGAACAAATAAACCAATCCCAATCCCCAAAAGAATTTGTACAAGAGGAAGGGGCAAAAAAGGGAGAAGTTTATTGGTCGTGGTTGAAATGATTAAGACAAATAAAAATAGAATCAAGTAAATGATTAATTCCACACAATTCCTCCTTAATCTTTTTTACAACAAGATTCAAAAATCTCCTTTTGCTCTTGGATTTTCTGATCAATCTTAGAACAGTCTTTGTGCTCAATTTTTTTCTGGCATCGTTCCATTTCAAGAGCCACTAATTTTTTCTTGATTTTAAGCATTTTCTTGCTCATATGTGCTTCGTCGAGCACGCCGACTGCTCGCTCGTGATGCGTTGACTCGACAAAATTTTGGCGCATTGCCTCAAGCTTCTCACGAAGGTATTGTTTATCCATGTCTATACCTTTCTAATTTTTCAATCATAACTAAAAACGGTGGATTATTAACTTGGTTGAGAGTTCGATAAATGGCAGCAGTATACTCTTGTTGGTTCAACTGGCTAACAAACTCCAATACAGCATCCCTCTCGGTGTCTCCTCCTTCATGACCATAGTAGATCATGATTGCAATCCGTCCTCCTTTGACAAGCAAATGACACAGCTTTTCTAATGCTTCGATAGTAGTCTGAGGTCGGGTAATGACAGATTTGTCAGCAGAAGGCAGATAACCCAGATTAAAAATCCCTGCCTTAGCTTCTGTCACAAATTGGTCCAGCGTCTCGTGACCTTGCAAGATTAACTGGGCATTTGTCATTCCAGCCTGATCCAAACGGTCTCGCGTCTTCTCCAAAGCCTGCTCCTGGACATCAAAGGCATAGACTTGCTTGGCTAGCTTGGCTAGAAAAAAGGTATCGTGGCCATTACCCATGGTCGCATCCACTACAATATCCTCTTTTGTCACAACCTCAGCCAAAAAATCATGTGCCATCTCAAGTGGTCTTTTCATTTTAAAACTCCTGTTTTACAGCCTTGCATCCTTGCACACTTCCGCGGCGTCTCATTTCAGTTTCAATAGCATTTAGCACTTCCCATTTATTGAGGCTCCACATAGGACCAATCAGCATATCTCTCGGTGCATCTCCTGTAATTCGATGGATGACGATATGCTTGGGAATGATTTCCAGTTGATCACAGATAACTTTGACATACTCATCCTGACTCATCAGTTGCAAGCGTCCTTCGTGGTAATCTCGCTGCATCCGTGTATTGGTCATGAGGTGAAGCAAGTGCAACTTAATTCCTTGAATATCATTATCCGTAACACAACGGCGTACATTTTCAATCATCATCTCATGAGTCTCACCGGGCAGACCATTAATCAAATGGGAAACAATCTCAATCTTGGGATATTTCCTCAAGCGTTTTACTGTTTCAACATACAATTCATAAGAATGGGCACGGTTAATCAGGTCAGAGGTTGCTTCAAAGGTTGTCTGTAATCCCAATTCAACCGTCACATGCATGCGTTCCGATAACTCAGCCAAATATTCGATTGTTTCATCAGGTAAGCAATCCGGACGTGTTCCGATATTGATCCCTACTACACCTGGCTCGTTGATAGCCTGCTCATAACGTTCCCGAATCACTTCCACCTTTTCATGGGTGTTGGTAAAGTTTTGGAAATAAACCAAGTACTTCTGAACATCTGGCCATTTGCGGTGCATAAAGTCAATTTCCTTATAAAATTGCTCACGAATAGGAGCATCCGGTGCCACGATGGCGTCTCCAGAACCTGAAACCGTACAAAAAGTACAACCACCATGAGCTACAGTTCCATCCCGATTGGGACAGTCAAATCCCGCATCAATAGGAACTTTGAAAGTCTTTTCTCCAAAAAGTTTTCGATAATAATCATTCAAAGTATTATAAGATTTCATAACTTTCATTATAACAAAAAACACCTACAATCTCAAAAGCCTGACTTTCCTACAAATTCCCTTGTTTCTCATTTCCTTTAGCGTTTTTTTATGATACAATATGGGTATGATTTTAATGAAAATAGCATCTATTTTATTATTGATATTAACCTTGGTGGTTTGCTTTATTGTCACCAAGCTTTTCGGACTTAGGAAAATAGGATTTAATTTCGCGGATCTAGCTTTTCCACTGTTGGTATTTGAGTACTATCTGATTACTGCTAAAGCCTTTACCCACAACTTTCTACCGCGACTTGGTGTCGCACTTTCTCTCCTAGCAATCCTCCTTGTAATCTTTTTCCTTGTCAAAAAACGAAGTTTTTATTACCCTAAATTCATCAAATTCTTCTGGAGAGCCGGTTTTCTCCTTACCTTAATCATCTATATAGCTATGATTGTCGAATTGATGATGCTCCCATAAAAAAACATTCCCTCAGACAGCTGTCTAAGGGAATGTTTTTATCTTCATACTTACTTTCTAAGCTCTACCAAAATACTTTTTCTTATTTCCTAAATGTCAAGGCGTAGAATTTACCATCCCAAAGAAGTTTCATTTCCTTTTCCTTAATTTCGCTTGGAACAGCATTCTCAATTTCACTCAAATCAACAGTAGCGTCTTTGAAATAATCCTTACTAAAATGATTTTTCTTATATTGCTGATCCACATAGTCAGCCGTCTCATCTGCGATTAAAATTTTTGTTCCTGGCTTCGCCACTCGTAGCATTTCCTGCATAGCCTTGGCCTTATCATTGAAAAAATTGATTCCGCCAATATGGTAGACAATGTCAAAACTATTATCCGCAAAGGGTAGATCCTCCGCACAAGCATGGAAAAGTTGCAGATTGGTTTTTTTAGCACAAGATTTCTGGCATTTTTTAAGCATACTGATAGAAATATCCACCCCTACAAAGTCTAAACTTTTCAGGTCAATTGTCTCAGGAATATAACGGAGGTCTTGACCAGTCCCGATAGAGACATAAAGAACAGATAAATTATCTTTCCATTCTATTTCTCCCATCAGATCCCTTCTCAACTTATCAATCGCCTTGCCATGGAGAAGTGGTCCTATCCATTTCTCACTCATATCGTACCAGCGAGCCATACGGTTATACATGGTCATGTATTTAGCATTATCTCCAGATAGATAATCAGGATTAAGAGACAGATAGATAGCCCCATCTTTTTGAAAATTTTCTACCTCTAAACCTGGCTTCAATTTATCTTGTAATCTTGTTTCAATCATATGCAACATCTCCTTTTCTATTTGTCACCTATTATAGAGGAATTCATCGCAAAAACAATGGCTTTTCAGTAAGTGGCAACTATCCACTTGTATCCGGTAGTAGAACCAGGGTCAGTTACAAAAAACAAGTGCCAATTTCCATTGACACTTGTTTCTACTTTTAAACTGCGTTGCAACATTTCGTGAAAGATACCGTTTAAAAAACTTAATCTTCTTTTTTGCGTCTTGCCAAGAATCCTGTTCCCAATCCAAGAAGGGCGATTCCCGCTACTAGAGTCGCTTGGTTAGACTCGCTTCCTGTATTAGGTAATTCCCCACCTTTTTTAGGCTTACCTGGTTCATTTGGTTTACCAGGTGTTGGTTTTTCAGGAGTGTGTGTATTTGTAATGTTGTAACCTTCTACTGAAGCTGTATAACCATCTGGAACATTCACTTCTTCAACAGTGTAGGCAATCTCCTTACCTTCTTGATAACGATCAAGACCTGTAAACTCATAAGTCCAGCCACTTGTTTCTGACACTGTAGCTGTCTGACCAGTTTCCTTACCATCTGCAAGAAGTTTTACGGTGATAGATGCTGGACGGATGCCATCTTTGTTATCTTCATCTTTCCAGATCTTATGACCTTTTACAGCTGTTTTTTCTGGAGTATGTTCGTTGGTAATGGTGTACTTGCCATCCTTATCTGTAGTGATGGTTGCTTTGTATTCTGTCATAGCAGTTTCTTTGACAGTATACTTGATTTCTTTACCATTCTCATACTTAGGAAGTTTTTTAGATTCGAACTTCCAGCCAGTTTTTTCTGAAACTTCAATTTCTTGAACAACCTTGTCGCCGTTAAGAATTTGAACTTTCACAGATGTTGTACGTTTACCGTCTTGGTTGTTGTTATCTTTCCACACCTTAGTTCCTGAAAGAACAACTGTTTCTGGGTTATAGGTGTTTGTCACTACTTGACCAGTCACAGAGGCTTCGTAACCAGCTGGTACATCCACTTCCTTGATAGAGTAAGTGATTTCTTTACCAGCTTCGTACTGTGGAAGATTTGTGAAGGATGCTACCCAAATGTTAGCGTCCGTCTTATCCTTAGCTGTCAAGGTTAATTTCTTACCTTCAACAGCTACTGGATCTGCATCTCCTACTTTTTTATAAAGTTGAACCGTTACGGACTCAGGACGTTTACCGTCTTGGTTGTTCGCATCGTTCCATACTTTTGTTACCTTGTAGTCAATTTCTTTAGGAGCATATTTGTTTGTGATGGTAAAGTCTGTAATAGTCGCTTCGTATTCTGCTACGGCTTCTTCTGTTACAGTGTATTTGATTTCTTTACCAGCTTTATATTTTGCTAATTTTTCGAATGTAGCAGTCCATGTTCCGTCTGCAGCTGCTTGAACCTCTTTCGATGCAACTTTCTCACCGTCTGCTAAAAGATTGATTGTAATCTTAGTCGGACGTTTGCCGTCTTGGTTATTAGCGTCATCCCAGTTCTTAGTTGCTTTTACATCAACTGTTTCTGGTGAATAGCTATTTGTGATGGTGAATCCTGATGCAGCATCACCAGTAATTTCAGAAGTATAACCAGCAACAGTTACTTCTACTACTGTGTACTTAATAGGTGTTCCGCCTTTATCAGCATCAAGGTCTTTGAAGCTTCCAGCCCAACCATTTGCTTCAGTCAATTCAAGTGTTTTACCAGTATCTTGACCATCTGCAAGCAATTTAACTGTGACAGAAGTTGGACGTTTACCGTCTTGGTTGTTCTCGTCCTTCCATACTTTCTTCACAGGAACTTCCGTTTTTGCTGGAGTGTAAGTATTCTCGAAAGCTTTTTCATCATCGTAAGAAACAGTTGCTTCAAGTGCACCTTTACCCTTGTCCGCTACAGTAACTGTAGCCGTAACAGTTTTAGTGTCGTACTTGATGCTTGTATCACTGCCAGCTTTTTCAGCAATTTTAAAGGTATAAGTCCCTGCTTTGTCGAATTCCAATTCTGAGAAAGCAATGTTTCCGTCTTTGTCATTCTTCACAGTTTCTTTCACCTTACCATCTTGGTCTGTTAAAGTGAATTCAAACTCTTCAGCCTTCAACTCACGTCCTGTAAGTTTTTTATTAGCTTTAATCTTGGCTTTAGCTTTGCTACGTTTATTTGTAACTGTTTTGATAGCTCCATCTTGTCCAACAGTCATCTCAAATGGAGTAGGATTCAACTCATATCCCTCAGGAGCCTCAATTTCGGTTACCGTAAAGTTCCCTTTCTTGATATCACTTTCTGAGTAAATAGATGATTCAGCAATTCCGTTATCATTTGTCGTTACAATTTCCTCTTTAGCCGTAGCTCCTGCCGGAGGAGTAATCTTGAATTTTGCTCCTTTTAGACGGTCATGAGTCAGCTCGTCGACCTTGTAAAGAATGATACGGTAACCAGTTTCTAACTGAATTGTACCACCAGAAGCAACGACTGAGTTTCCGATTTGCTTAACGACAGTCTTATTACTATAGTCGTCATATGTTAGAATCTGGTCATCACCCTTCATTTCAGCATTGTTTTGGACTTGCGTGCCATCAGCTGGAGCACTTGTTTTATAATTAATTCGAAATGCTGCTGGTTTACCGTTCTTCGCAAGAATTGAAGATGCATTGTTAATTGTTAAAGTAAATTCTGTGTAAGAATCATTCCATTTTACTTGGTAATCCTTACCAGCTTCTAAAACCACTTCATCTTTCAGATAATAATACTGATCATACCAACCTGCTGTGACGCTAAATGTTTCAGGAATCATCTGCATTGGTGAAGCATTTGGATCTACCCAGTCATGAATTTCAATTTTATTATAGGCTGCTTGTTTCGGATTAACACGAACATACCAGCTGTGTAAGTATTTTCCACTCTTATTTAGAGCCTTTGATGTCCAATCCTCTTTGTAAATCAAACCATGATATTTATTGAAATTAGCTCGACCGATTCCTTCAGAATAATCAGCCGTATCACCTTTTTTAACCTTGATTTGATGGGTGATTTCATTTATGGTTTCCGTTTTATCAAAACGGAGCGTTTCATTGCTTAATTCATTTTTAGAACTAAAACCAACAAAGAAATTTCCTTTAACGTTTTGGACTTGATAGCCACCTTTTTTCTCAAGATAGGTTTTCAGATTTTTTAATGTAATAGTTGCCTTACCACCATTATTATCCCCGTTTGATACAATTTGAGTTTCTCCGATAACGAGATCTGTTTCCTTATCTTTTAAATCAAAAATTTCATTTCTAACAGTTAAAGGGCTCGGAACAGTAAAGGTAAAGGTATCACCGTCCTCTAATTTACCATCATAGGCGCTCAAATCGTAATCAACAGTGAATTTATAATTTGAGTAGTTATGATGCTCAGGAGAAAGTGTATAAACACCATTCGCATCCGGTTTTATAAACTTACCATTATCAACCTCCCAAATTCCAATATTACTGATAACGTTCTTCAGTTCCTTTGCTTGAACTGAATTTGGAGCAAAGATTATCCCTAGCAAACAGGCCAGAGAAGTTAGGATGGGTAACCAAAATTTCTTGTTCTTCATAATCTTCCTTTCTAAATTACCGAAAACATTAAAACGACAAACTATGATTATAAAACCTCAACACTCATCTCCTTTCGAATTCGTTGAAATCCATGAGGGTTATTAAATAAGTTACATCATATTAACATGTGTCATAACTATATGTGAGTGCAATATTTATCATATTTGTTCTATTTTTAATATAGAAACCTCCTTTAATTTCATTATAAAACAAAATTAACTTTTTTTGTAATATTATGAGGTTATTGCCTTTTGAAAATATTGACACAGTGTAAAATTACTGCCATAAAAACTAATTCTTTCATCAGACTGAAGTTTCTTTAAGTTTAGTGTACACATACGAACAACTTCTCTTTTAAACAAACAGAAAGGAACAATGCATATAACATTCCATTTATTTATAAGTTTGATACACCTTAATAATTATCCAAACTATTTTATATAAGTAAAAATCAGAAGAGATTTAGCAATAGTCATATACCATACTGGTAAATAGTTTAATTTATCATATTTCATTATTCTGAATCATAGAAAAAAGACCAGGGGGTTATCCCTGATCTTTCTTTACTGTACTTATTGGCTACTAAATGAGATTAGTCTTCTTTTCTTCGTTTAGTTGCTACAAGACCTGCACCTAAAGCTAGAAGAGCTAAACCTGCTGCTAATGCAGCTTGTCCAGATTCGCTTCCAGTGTTTGGTAGGTTAGGATTTTCTGGTTCAGTTTGGTCCGTTACTACTAACTTACCATCCTTAAACTCAACCTGATTTCCACTAGCATTTACCACTGTTACAGTTCCGTCGTAGTTAACTTGGAATGTAATATCTGTTACTGCTAAGTATCCAGTTGGAGCGGCCTCTTCATGGAAAGTATATACTCCCGGAGTCAAATCAAGTACATGTGATTGTTTGGCTTTTGAAGTCCATTCAGCCACAGGATTACCTGCAACTTTTTCTCCACGGAAAATTTGGATTTTTGCACCCGCGATTTCTTCACCCGCTAGATTTACCTTGCTGAAGGTAATCTTACGTGGTAGGTCATCGTCTTTATCGGTTACAGTTACTGTTGAGCCGTTGGTTACGACTTTGTTTTCTTCACCCTTAGAGTCTTTTTCACCAACATTTGTCACTTCCACTGTGCCATCATGTTTGACTTGGAAAGTGATATCTGTTACTTTGAGGTAACCAGTTGGAGCGGCTTCCTCATGGAAGGTGTAAGTACCTGGAGCCAAGTTGAGATCTTTAGACTTACCAGCTTCTGAAGTCCAGCTTTCTACGGCTGTGCCTTCTGCCTTGTCGCCCTTGTAGATCTTGATTTGAGCGCCTGCGATTTCTGTTCCACCAAGGCTAACCTTGCTGAAGGTAATCTTACGTGGAAGGTCATCGTCTTTATCGGTTACAGTTACTGTTGAGCCGTTGGTTACGACTTTGTTTTCTTCACCCTTAGAGTCTTTTTCACCAACATTTGTCACTTCCACTGTGCCATCATGTTTGACTTGGAAAGTGATATCTGTTACTTTGAGGTAACCAGTTGGAGCGGCTTCCTCATGGAAGGTGTAAGTACCTGGAGCCAAGTTGAGATCTTTAGACTTACCAGCTTCTGAAGTCCAGCTTTCTACAGCTGTGCCTTCTGCCTTGTCGCCCTTGTAGATCTTGATTTGAGCACCTGCGATTTCTGTTCCACCAAGGCTAACCTTGCTGAAGGTAATCTTACGTGGAAGGTCATCGTCTTTATCGGTTACAGTTACTGTTGAGCCGTTGGTTACGACTTTGTTTTCTTCACCCTTAGAGTCTTTTTCACCAACATTTGTCACTTCCACTGTGCCATCATGTTTGACTTGGAAAGTGATATCTGTTACTTTGAGGTAACCAGTTGGAGCGGCTTCCTCATGGAAGGTGTAAGTACCTGGAGCCAAGTTGAGATCTTTAGACTTACCAGCTTCTGAAGTCCAGCTTTCTACAGCTGTGCCTTCTGCCTTGTCGCCCTTGTAGATCTTGATTTGAGCGCCTGCGATTTCTGTTCCACCAAGGCTAACCTTGCTGAAGGTAATCTTACGTGGAAGGTCATCGTCTTTATCGGTTACAGTTACTGTTGAGCCGTTGGTTACGACTTTGTTTTCTTCACCCTTAGAGTCTTTTTCACCAACATTTGTCACTTCCACTGTGCCATCATGTTTGACTTGGAAAGTGATATCTGTTACTTTGAGGTAACCAGTTGGAGCGGCTTCCTCATGGAAGGTGTAAGTACCTGGGGCCAAGCTCAATTCTTTAGACTTAC
>CAUVSV010000032.1:0-19903 GCA_963554735.1 Streptococcus oralis | reverse complement strand
CTGCTTCTGTTCGTGCAGTGTGGGGAAACATATCGACTGACTGGATATACTGGAGATCATAAACTTTTACCAGTTTAACCAAATCTCGTGCCAAGGTCGAAACATTGCAGGATACATAGACCATTTTTTCTGGGACATAGGTCAGAATGGTTTCCAACAGCTTATCATCTAAGCCTGTACGAGGAGGGTCGACTATCAAGCCATCCGCTCGGTAGCCGTCACATTAGAACATAAAAAGAGAGGTTGAACCTCTCTAAATTTATTTTTCTTCACTCATTTTTGATTTTACTTCATCATAAGATAGTGCATGAGATTCCTCTTCTACGGTCTCAGGCATTTTACCTATTTCGTAAAGAGATTTAATTTGAGTACTATCCAATGTTTCGTATTTCAACAATGCTTCTGCAATCAGTTTGTGGGTTTCACGATTTGATTGGATAATTTCAGCAGCTTTGTTTCGTGCCTCATTTAATAATGAACGAACTTCCTCATCAATCTCATAGGCTGTTTGTTCTGAAATTGATTTCTGATGACTTTGTGCACCAAACATAGCATGATTACCTTCGTATTGAACTGGGCCAAGTTTTTCACTCATACCGTATTCAGTGACCATTGCACGCGCCATCTGTGTAGCTTGTTCAAAGTCATTTGAAGCTCCTGTCGTTTGGACATTAAAGATAATTTCCTCAGCAACACGACCACCCATCAAACCTGCTAATTGCTCTTTCATATCTTCTTTAGAAAGAAGCATTTGGTCTTCTTTAGGAAGCGCAATCATGTAACCACCTGCACGTCCACGTGGTACAATGGTAACTTTATGAACAACACGGGCATTTGACAAGACTAAACCAACAATGGTATGTCCAGCCTCATGATAAGCAACCAATTCACGTTCTTTTTGTGATACTGTTTTATCTTTCTTAGATGGTCCAGCAATCACTCTGTCCTCTGCCTCATCAATATCTGAAGCGTCAATGATTGATTTATTGCGACGAGCAGCAACCAAGGCTGCCTCGTTTAGAACATTTTCTAAGTCAGCTCCCACAAATCCAGGGGTTTGTTGGGCAACTAGTTTCAAATCCACATCGTCTGCCAAAGGTTTATTTTTAGCATGAACTTTCAAGATTGCTTCACGACCTTTAACGTCAGGGCGACCAACTAAGACTTTTCTATCAAAACGTCCTGGACGGAGAAGAGCTGGATCTAGAACATCTGAACGGTTCGTCGCAGCGATAACGATGATTCCTTCATTTCCCTCAAAACCATCCATTTCAATCAAGAGTTGGTTCAAGGTTTGTTCACGTTCATCATTTCCTCCACCAAGACCAACACCACGTTGGCGACCAACAGCATCAATTTCATCGATAAAGATGATGGCTGGCGCGGCTTTTTTTGCATCCTCAAAAAGAGAACGAACGCGGCTTGCACCAACTCCGACAAACATTTCTACAAAGTCAGAACCTGAGATACTAAAGAATGGAACACCTGCTTCCCCAGCAACTGCCTTAGCAAGTAATGTCTTACCCGTTCCCGGAGGTCCCTCCAAAAGAACACCTGCAGGAATACGCGCACCAAGTTTTGTAAATCGTTTTGGATCTTTTAGAAATTCAACAACTTCTACTAATTCTTGTTTCTCTTCCTCGGCACCAGCAACATCCGAGAAACGTACCTTGATATCTTCTTTGTTTGCAGCTTTGGCCTTACTACGTCCAAAACTCATTGGATTTCGACCACTATTTCCTCCCATATTTCCCATCATAGAGAATAGGAAGAAGAAAAGAATAGCAAATGGCACCACAGAGACAAGGATATTGATCCACATACCGCTTGAACTCTCATGTTTGACTGTTACTTCTGCCTGATGTTCAGAAGCAAGTTTTTGCAATTCTGAAACTGTTGAATCAGACGGAAGAATAGTACTTGAGAATCTTTCTACTGTTGTAGCTGTAGGAGTGAAAAATTGAATTCCTGTTTCTTCTTTACTAGTCTTAGGATTTTTATAAACACCAGACACTTCAATGATGCTGCCATTTGGCTGATAGGTTAATTCTTTTACATTGTCTGCTGTAATTTCTTTTACCAATTCTGTATAGTTAATTTTTTCGCTTCGCCCAGTAGTATTTCCAGAGTAAAAATACTGGAATCCTGTCACTAGGAAGAAGATAATTAACAAGTATAGAAATGGATTTCTAACTAAACCATTATTTTGTTTTTTCATTAAAGATAGATCTTTCTAATTTGAATAAACTTCTTCTTTCAAAACTCCGACATAAGGAAGGTTACGATAATTTTCTTTATAGTCCAAACCATAACCTACTACAAACTCATTTGGAATAGTAAAGCAAGTGTAATCCGCTTCAATTTCAACAACGCGTCCCTCTGGTTTGTCCAACAAAGTCGCGATTTTAACAGAAGCTGCTTCTCTTGCAATAAACATATCTCGCAAATTCTTCAAGGTTTGACCTGTATCGATGATATCCTCTACAAATAAAACATGTCTTCCTTTGATATCTTGAGTCACGTCTTGCTTGATATTGATGACACCACTACTTGCTGTTCCACCATGGTAACTAGATACCATCATGAAATCCATCTCAATATGCGTATCAATATGTTTAACCAATTCAGCCATAAAAGGAATCGATCCTTTCAAAATTCCAATAAGAATTGGATTTTTCCCCTCATAGTCTTTGGTTAATTGTTCACCTAGCTTTTTAGCCGCTTCTGTAATTTCATCATGTGAAACGAGGATTTTTTTAATATCGTGTTCTAACATCTTTTTACCTATCTATTTTTTCTATATAAATTACAGTGTTCATTATATCATTTTTCGTGTTTTTACTCAAATCACTGGTCGCAATTCCTGAAATTGAGACAATTTCTCCAAATTGCTCAATAATAGGGGTTGTTTTTCGTTTTTCAATAGGGATTTTTAAATCTATAAATAAGCGTCTCAGTTTCTTTCGATAACCATTCAGCCTAATAATATCGCCAGGTTTTCGACATCTAATATATACAGATGTTTCCCGTGAAACCGTTACTTTTTGAACAAAATCCCCTTCAATAGGAATGCCAAAGGAAAATAAATAGCCCTTATATCGAACTTGATTTTGATAGTGTAACACAAGTTCATCTTCCTTTTCATCGGCCTGAGGACTGATTTTACAAATTTGAAACCGTTGATACTCTTTTATCAATTCATAGCCATTTTTAAGAGAATGACGATACTGGCTTTTAGTTGCTAAAATCTGTCGAACTTCATCAAACTGAGCCTTCGTCAGATTTAAGTCTGGGAATTGATTAAGATAGTTCTGGAGCAAGATTCCTTGAGTTTGTTGAGAGTATGAAAATAGCTCATTCAAATCTTCCACATCAATTTGTTTAGAAAGTTCCGTTATTGTTGCTTGGTAATCTGAAATTTCCCTTCCTAAATCTAAAAGGGCGGATTTAAGACGAGGATTTTCTTTTTCAAGTTCTGGTAAATACCTATTCCGAATGCGATTGCGAAAATAGGTATTTTCCTGATTTGTTTGATCTTCGAAATGAAAAATTAGTGGAAAATCCTTTTTATGAAAAGGCAACAAGGGACGGAGAATTTCAATATCATCAACTACTTGACTTTCTTTTATTCCTGTTAAATGACCTAGCCGACTTCCTCGAATCAAGCGCATCAAAATCGTTTCAACCTGATCATCTGCATGGTGGGCAGTAATCAAGGCAGTCGCTCCAACTTCTTTCATGATTTTCCTAAAAAAATCATAACGAAACTCTCGAGCACGCGCTTCTGAAAAGTCTCCTGAAAAGCTTGTGATATAAATAGGAAGTTCAGCTGCATCAGCTAACTTCCTTAGTTCATTTTCCTCCCAGTCAGACTCACTTCTCTGCTTGTGATTGACATGTGCTACAATCAACTCAATTCCCAACTCATTTTGATAAGTAGACAATAGATGGTATAAAAACATCGAATCCAGTCCACCAGACAGAGCTAATAAGACTTTCGAATGTTTTTTGAAATACTCTTTTCGGAGAAAATGATTTAAAAAATCCTGGTCCCTCATTTTAGAACCTCATAGACATCCTTAGCTATCTTAGCAATAGTATCATAATCAGAATTTTTGGTGAAAATGGAAAGAACAAAAGGAGAATCCGTATAAACAATGGCAGTGTCATGTTTAAACTCATCGGCATCTCCAATTTTATGAGCTACCTTAATCGAAACACCTTTTGCGATTCGTTGGTTGTCAAAATCGGTCTTACCTAGAGACTCTAGGACAAAACCATTCTGATTATAAATAGCTTCCATGACCTTTCCAGCCATTTTTGAAGAAGTCAGTTTATCATTCACATCCCAATCTTCGCCCATAATGGTGGACATTTTTTCTTTAAAAGCCCCGTCAGATTGATTGGTCACGTAATAACCTAAAATATTATGAGCAACATTATCAGACTCTTTTGTTACCTTGGTAATTAACTGTTGAAGACTGTATTCTTTGTTATCTTCTTTTTTAGGTAAGCTACCACTACCTTCTGGTTTATAGGACCCAGGGAAACTATTTACTTCTGGGATATACTTGAAGCTACTGTCTAGCGTATATTCCCCTTGATTTATCTTATCTTGAGCGTAATAAAGGTAGGCTAGTTTCAAGATGCTAGCTGCATAAAGTTTGCTGTCTTCATTCACCCCAGCCTCTTTACCTGTACTCAGTTGTTTAACATAAATAGAATAATTTTCATTCTGATAGTTGTTTGATAAAACTTCTTGAACCTTCTGGATGCGATTGTCTTCTTCTGAGGTGAACTCTTTTGATACCCACCCAACTTGATTGATATGAAGAAATTCTTGTCCCTCAGCAAAGAGAGCTCTATCCACCGTTACGCGTTGATAGGGAGAGAGGGTTGAAGAAATTTCTTTCGCATCATAGGGACTGTTATAGATAACAAACCCCTGCTCCAACCATACTTGTCTATTTTGAGTTTGAACTTGACTTTGATCATAGACCAACCGCTTATCTGCAAGGATAAACTGGTGATTATCTAATTTAAAAACAGGAACACCTTGTCTATTCAAACGCCATTCTACTATTTTAAAGGTGGTTCCAGGAGTCAATTTACCAGACTCCTTGACAAGATCCTCATTAGCATAGACAGCTGTTTCTCCATATACCATTGGGGATTCCAGAGTTTCTTTATAGTAGAATCCATAATCAGACTCGGTTAGATAATAAATTTCTTGTGAAGAGTAAGGAAGCTGTTTTTCTGTGCTAACTACTCTTGAGGTTATGATAAAAGCAGGTAGCAATAAAACTACTAAGAACTTACGCATTCTTCTCTTCCCTTTCTTCTTGTAATCGTAATAAATGGTTTTTAGTTGCCAATTCCTCTAATTTTTCATCTGATAAACTTAGAAATTGCTCAACAACTTCCAATAAATTTTCCATGACATTACCTCGGAAGCAAATCAGGAATTGTGTAAATTGCTTCTCGTTTCTTTGAGTAATAGTACTTGGCGCGTGCATACTTTGCTACATAGTCTTCATCTTTCAACTTTGCAGCAAAGGCGGATTCCTTATCCTTTTCATCACTAAGAGTTTGGTACTGCTCTTTCAACTCTGTTAATTGCTGACGTCGTTGCAGTAACTGATCATAGCTTTGGGCCAAGTTATAAGTTGGTAAAATAAACAACAAGATCATCAAAATAAGGACCCAACCCATAAAACGATTTCGTTTTTGTCTCTCCTTCATCAGGTAACGACGACGTTGATGTTCATTTTGAATAAAAGAATTATTCATCTGTACAATATTTTTAGACATTTTCTTCTACCCGTGTTTCACTGAGAATTTCATACATGCCTGCTGCATCTTCTTTTTTTGTACTATCTTTCATTTCTAGTACTTTAACAAGCAACAACTTATTTCCAAAGCGAATTTCAACTTGGTCATCAACTTTCAAATCCGTTGAACTTTTGGCCAAAATTCCATTTACCTTGATTCTACCTTTATCTGCTACTTCTTTTGCGACTGTACGGCGCTTAATAATTCGTGATACTTTTAAATACTTGTCTAATCTCATTTTTATTACCTCAAATTATTATTGTACCATTTTTATCCTTTTTATAGAAGAAAAATGTTAAATGGGATTTGCTTCCTTTGATTCTTTTATCTCTAATAAACTTTCTCCAAAAATCAGCAAACCTTCTAAAATTTCATAATCCTTCTTGTTTCGGACATCAAATACAACTTCCATTAATCCCTTATTCTCAGCTATAGCTGCTTTTAAGTTCGTTGCAGATAAGGCTTTAAAATAATCTTGAGCCAAGAATAGTCGTTGAGTGACTTTTTCAAATTGAACTGTAATCTTGTTATCTTTTCTTTCCACACGTTCTACAAAGACCTTGTCCAAATATGACTTAACCAAACCAATCTCTAAAAGGTAGGCTACTACATCTGGGTATTCTCCAAATCGATCCATCAATTCTTCTTGTAGTTCTTCATAGTTGACACGATTGTCAATTTGACGAATTTTCTTGTAAATTTCAATCTTATGTCGTTGGTCAGAAATATAAGTATCAGGAAGATAAGCATCAATTTGTAAAATCAACTCAGCATTTCCTTTGGTTCTTTTATTCCCATTACCGTTCCGTTTAGCAATAGCTTCCTCTAATAACTGTGAATACAATTCAAAACCAACAGAATCAATGAAACCAGACTGCGATTTTCCTAGGAGATTTCCTGCTCCCCGAATCGAAAGATCTCGCATAGCAATCTTAAATCCTGAGCCTAATTCTGTAAATCCCTTAATCGCTTCTAATCTCTTCTCAGAGACTTCACTAATTGATTTTTCTGGACGATACATAAGATAGGCATAAGCAATGCGATTGCTACGACCAACTCTTCCTCTTAATTGATACAAGGTTGACAAGCCCATATGATCTGCATTTTCAATAAATAAGGTATTGGCATTTGGAATATCTACCCCTGTCTCAATAATAGTAGTCGTCACCAAAATATCATACTGACCTTCAATGAAATCAAGTAGAGTATTTTCCAACTGAATTTCACTCATTTGTCCATGAACATACCCAATCGAAGCCTCTGGAATCAACTCCTGTAATTCCGAAACCTTCTGGTCAATCGTGTCAACCTTATTGTAAAGATAGTAAATTTGACCTCCACGCTCCATTTCACGCAAGACAGCATCACGAATGACACTATCATTCTTCTCTAATACATAGGTTTGAACAGGATAGCGATTGGTTGGAGGAGTTTCAATAACAGACAAATCTCGGATTCCCAGCATAGACATGTGGAGAGTACGAGGGATTGGCGTTGCTGTCAAGGTTAGAACATCTACTTGTTTTTTCAGTTCTTTCAAAGTTTCCTTATGCTTAACACCGAATCGTTGTTCCTCATCAATAATCATCAATCCCAAATCTGAAAACACAACATCTTTTGACAAAACACGATGCGTTCCAATCAAAATATCGACTTGACCATTCTTTAGTTTTTCAAGTGTTTCTGCCTGCTCTTTTTTACTTCTAAAGCGACTCAACACATCAATATTAACAGCAAAATTTTGGAATCGTTCCTTAAAATTCGTATAGTGCTGTTGCGCTAAAACCGTCGTTGGAACTAGAACGACCACCTGTTTGTGATCATTGACTGCCTTAAAAGCAGCACGCATTGCTACTTCAGTCTTCCCAAAACCAACATCTCCAACCAAAAGTCGATCCATGGGGTGAGAATCCTGCATATCTCTCTTGATTTCCTCAATACTGCGAAGTTGATCATCCGTTTCAACGTAAGGGAAAGCATCATCAAAAGCATGTTGCTCATCATCATCAGTTGAGAAAGCAAACCCCTTCAACTGACTACGCTCAGAATACAGTTTGATTAAATCGTCAGCTATATCCTCTACCTGGTTCTTAACTTTTTGCTTGGCCTTTTTGAAATGACCGTCATTTAATTTATTGAGTTTAGGAGGTTTCCCATCACTTGAAACATATTTGGACAGTAACTGAACCTGCTCTACTGGGATGGAGATTTGGTCACCATTTTGATACTGTACACTGACATAATCACGGTGAATGCCTTGGATTTCAATTGTTTCGATTCCTAGATATTGACCAATTCCATGGATATGGTGAACAACATAATCCCCTTTTTCAAGTTCATTATAATCTTTTAATCGCTCTGCGTTTGAAGCATGTTGTCTTCGAAAACGACGTTTTAATTTCTTTTGAAAAATCTCATGTTCAGTAATCAAGAGAATTTTTTCATCTACAAAATGAAAACCATGTCTTAGATTACCCTCAATCAAGTTTACAGATTCTTTACAGATACTTGACTTATCTCTGGAATCCAATTTGATCTGATATTCCTCTAAAACATCCTCCAACGTCTTACTTCCCATTGAATTGCTAGACTGCAAAATAATAGTGTAGTCCATTTTTTTGTATCGCTCAATTTCTTCTTTTAAAAATGAAAATTGATTGAAAAACTCTTGCATGGGGTATTGATTAAATTGATAAATGTGATCAAACTTAAGATTTCCTAAGCCCTTTTGTAGATTGGAGAAAAAGGTAACTGGACTTTGTTTTTTATAGGTTTGCTCTGTATCTGCAAAATACTGCATATCAGAAAATGCTTTACCATTCTGTAAATCTTCTGTAAAGTATTGCGCTAACTCTCTTTCAAAGGCTTCATACTGATTCATCAATTTTTGGTAATCATCAAAAAATACTGGTGTATCTTTTTCAATATAATCAAATATAGTCCATGTTTTATCGTAACATAAAGATAAAAACTTTCGACTATCTGAATGTACTTGTTTTTGATGAAAACTTGACAAAATTTCTTCTAGATAGGATTTCAAAATCGGCGATAGAGTCTTCGAAATTTGCTTTTCTAAAGCTGACTGACCTCGTTGATAATCCTTTTCTCTCAAAAGCAGATCACTAGCTGGAAAGATGGTGAGTTCTGTCTGATTTTCTTTTGATAGTTGTGTTTCGACTTCAAAAGTACGAATACCATCTACTTCATCACCAAAAAACTCGATTCGAAAAGGTTCTAACTGAGACATCTCAAAAATATCTAAAATATCTCCTCGAATACTAAACTCACCTTGGGTCTGTACTTGTGTAACTTTTCGATAGCCTATTTCCTTTAATTTGTGAAGAAGGTCATGTTGATTATATTCTTCACCAACTACAATCCTTATAATACTTTCTTTAAATCCAGTTGGAGAAGGTAAAATCAAGCGACTTGCTGCGATATTACAAACTAAAATCCCTTTCTTAGACGGATCACTCAAAAAACGCAAGGCCTCAACCCGCGAAATGATTTTTTCTTGCGAAGACATCAAAAATTCTACCATAGGAGAGTCATCTACCAAAAATGGGTAGACAAATTCCTCTCCTAAGAGAGAAAGAAGATCACTGATAATTCGTTCTGCTTCTCCATAAGTCGATGTCAATAATACAATCTTATTTTCTTTTTTTAGACTACTTGCAATTGCAAGAGCCTTGGTAGACGTTGATAAACCAAGTATTAGTTGTCTTTTCTTATCTATCAGATTTTGATGCCATTTTTTTATCTGATCATTTTCTGAGAATAAATCTAATAAAGTCACCATTTAGCCGTTATACCTCTGCATTGTTTTCTCAAAGTTTTTCTCTTGTAAATAGTATTTTACAGCATCGTCAACCTTGTCAATTGACTGTAAAACACCTACATAGTCTTCCTGATCAAATTTACTTAAAACATGGTGAACAACTGACATTCCATTTTTAGGTCTTCCAATACCTATTTTAACACGGTTAAATACTTGGGTTCCAATATGTTGAATAATAGACTTGATGCCATTATGGCCACCTGCTGAGCCTTTTGCTCTTAAACGAATTTTTCCAACTTCCATGTCAAGATCGTCGTAAATAACGAGTAAATCTTCAATATCTAAACCATAGTAAGTCAATAAAGCATGAACTGCTTTTCCACTTTCATTCATAAATGTTGTTGGTTTGACAAGATAAATTGTTTCTCCATTGAGGAAAAAAGATGCTAGATCAGCTTGAAATATCTTGTCATGTGTAAAGGTTACATTTTGTTTTTTGGCGATTTGGTCAATCAACATAAATCCAACGTTGTGCTTGGTTTCAAAATATTTATCCCCTGGATTTCCTAATCCTACAAGTAATTTAGTCATTTATTTTCCTTTCAAAAGCCAAAAGGGTTGGAATTTTTTTCCAACCTAATTGACACTATTTGTTAAATGTTATTAGACATTAAAGCGGAATTCCATGATATCGCCATCTTGAACGATATATTCTTTTCCTTCTTCACGCAAGCGTCCAGCTTCTTTTACAGCCTTTTCAGATCCGTATTTCACTAGATCCTCATATGACATGGTTACTGCACGAATAAATCCTTTTTCGAAGTCAGAGTGGATGATACCAGCTGCTTGAGGAGCTTTCATACCACGCTTAAAGGTCCAAGCACGGACTTCTTTTTCACCAGCTGTAAAGTAAGTTCCAAGTCCAAGTAAGTGGTAAGCAGCTCGAGTCAGTTTATCAACACCTGATTCTGTCAAACCAAGTGCTTCAAGAAACTCTTGCTTATCTTCATCATCTAACTCAGAAATTTCTTCCTCAGCACGTGCGGAAATAACTACTACTTCAGCATTCTCTGTCGCTGCAAATTCACGAATTTGTTTGACATAGTCGATAGAGTCTGGATCTGAAACGACATCCTCATCCACATTGGCAACATAAAGAACTGGTTTAGTGGTTAAAAGGAAGAGGCCTTTAACAACCTTTTGTTCCTCATCTGTGAACTCAATGGTACGAGCTGATTTTCCATCTTCAAGAACAGGCTTAATCTTTTGAAGGACGTTGAATTCTGCCACAGATTCCTTATCTTTTTGCGTGCGTGCCATCTTTTCTACACGCGCATAGCGTTTATTAACTGATTCTAAGTCAGCAAGAATCAACTCCAGGTTAATGGTATCAATATCTGCAAGTGGATCCACAAAGGCGTCTTCACGTCCTTGCTCACGCATAACATTTTCATCATCAAAAGCACGAACTACATGAACAATCGCATCTACTTCACGGATATTAGCCAAGAATTTATTTCCTAGACCTTCTCCTTTTGATGCTCCTTTTACAATCCCTGCAATATCTGTAAATTCAAAAGTTGTTGGAACTGTCTTTTTAGGAGTAATCATTTCCGTTAGTTTTTGTAGGCGTTCATCTGGAACTTCTACCATCCCAACATTTGGATCAATAGTCGCAAATGGGTAGTTTGCAGCCTCTGCTCCTGCTTTTGTAATTGCATTAAAAAGGGTTGATTTACCAACGTTTGGCAAACCAACGATACCTGCTGTTAAAGCCATAGTTTCTCATTCTCCGTTCTCATTTCAATCCCTAACATTATAACACAAAAAGGAAAAACTTGCTAACCCTCTAACTAAGAGTTCTTAGTCAATAATCTTATTCATTTTTCGTTCAAAATCATAGCGACTCATCATGACAAGGTGGTCACAATTGCTACATTTGATTTTGATATCTGCCCCTACACGTGTAATTTCCCAACGATTGGCCTTTTTACCTGTTGACTTGATGGTGCAAGCATGTGGTTTTTTCATTTCAACAAAATTTCCAACTTGATACATACTACTCTCCTTTTCTTTTTCGATTATATCATAAAAGAGGCGAGCCAAGCTCAACCTCTTTCACTTAATTTGTACGAACTGGTGTAATGAGCTGCATGAAGTCTTCGTCAGTATCTGCTGGCACAAGAGTAAATGGACGAACAGCTGAGATAAAGCTAATAGTTACCTTTTCGCTATTTAAAGCCTTGAGAGAATCAATCAAGTAAGTCGGGTTGAAACTAATAGTTAAATCATCACCAGTCACCTGCTCCGTATCGATTTCTTCGTTTACTTTACCAACTTCAGGAGAATGAACATGGGC
This sequence comes from Streptococcus oralis, assembly GCA_963554735.1. Classification (GTDB taxonomy): domain Bacteria; phylum Bacillota; class Bacilli; order Lactobacillales; family Streptococcaceae; genus Streptococcus; species Streptococcus oralis_CX. Next base: position 7,934 of record CAUVSV010000032.1, on the reverse strand, counting down.
GCTAACAACCCCACCTTTAATTTCAAGCTTCACAGTACCATTTTGAGTCGCACTTGATAAGAGACGAGCACGTTCCATTGATTGACGCAAGTTGACAACATCAAAAGTAATTGTCGTGTTAAAGTCAGTTGGAATCAAACGATCTGTATCAGGATAGTTTCCTTCTAGGAGACGAGTGTAGAAGCTAATATTTTCGCTTCTAAAGAGGATTTGATTATTTGCAAAGAAAATCTCTACAGTTTCAATATCATCTGTAAATACCGATGAAAATTCGCGTAGAGAGCGACTAGGAATTACTACATCGAAATCATCACCAGTTTTTTCAAGAGTCAATTTTTTCTGGCTAAGGCGATGAGAGTCTGTCGCAACTGTTTTTAGTTCCTTGTGTTTGCTCAATACAAAATGAACACCTGTTAAGATTGGACGACTTTCTTGTGTACTTGCAGCAAATGCTGTTTCATTGATAATTTTCTTGAGTAGTTTGGTTTCAAGAACCAAAGGTGTGCTTGCTGAAATTTCTTGGATTCGTGGGTACTGTTCGCTATCTTTTCCTTTTAGAGTAATTTCTGATTTGCCACTGGTTAAGACAATTTGTTTTTGTTCAATCTCTTTGAAATCTAGCGTTACATCTGGAAGACTAGATACCACATTGATAAAGAAAGAAGCTTCAAGAAGAATTGAACCCAAAGAAGTGATCAAGAGACCAGCATCTTCATTCTTTTGAGAAATGAAATTTTCAATAGAAATTTGACCGTTTGATCCAATTAAAGTAATTCCTTCATTGGTAACGTCAATTTTGATTGTTGATAAAATTGGAATAGCATTTTTAGAGCTTATTGCTCGTTTTGTAGTATTTAAGGCCTGTAGAAATAAATTTTTATTAATTGAAAAATGAATCATGGATTCTCCTTTATTTATTTTTAGTATTAGAAAGTTAATAGTAATAATAGAGTGTGTGAATTCTGTGGAAAACTGAGTGCTATTTAGTAAACTTAAGCTTCTAAGCTTGTTTAAAAAATGTGGATAAAAAAGATAGGAAAGGAAAACTTATCCACAAGCTACTTAATTTTCTTTTTGATTGCTTCTATTTCTAAACGTAAATTATCGTCTTCGTCAATCAATGATTTGATTTTAGCATGGGCATGAATCACGGTGGTGTGATCCTTTCCACCAAATTCTTTTCCGATTTTTGGAAGACTGTTATCTGTCAGTTCTCTAGCTAGATACATGGCAACTTGACGTGCTAAAACGATGTTTTGAACTCGTCTCGTCCCCTTCATTTCTTTGACACTCACTCCATAAAAATTACCAACTTCAGTTTGGATTTTCTCAATTGGAATAACAAGTATCTGGCGGGCGTCTTGCTTACGTGCTCTAATAGCTTCCGCAGCAATATCAATAGTAATATCCTTAATCTTCTTCACTCTGGCAATTAAAGTGATATCGTTGATTGCTCCTTCCAATTCTCGAACATTTGAATCAAATTGGCCAGCCAAGTATTCTAGAGTATCACTTTGGAAATGGTAATCCAAGTGCTCTGTTTTACTTTGAAGAATGGCGATACGTGTCTCAAAGTCAGGAGGGGTGATATTTTGCGTCAATCCCCAGCTAAAGCGTGTAACAAGTCTTTCCTCAAGGCCTTCTAGGTGTTTAGGACTTCGATCACTGGTTAGGACAATCTGTTTCTGTTTATCATGAAGAGCATTGAAGGTATTGAAAAATTCTTCCTGGGTCGCGACTTTTTTGCCACTGAGAGATTGGATATCATCGATCAATAAGAGATCAAGGCTACGGTAAGTCTTTTTGAACTTTTCCATTTCCCCAAGTCGCAAGTGTTCAAGAAAGTCATTGATAAAGCTTTCGGCAGGAATGTACTTGACACGCGCATCAGGAATATTTTTCAAAATCTCATTTCCAATCGCATTGAGTAAGTGAGTCTTTCCAAGACCAGGTCCTCCATAGATGAAAAGAGGATTATAAGTCAGAGCTAAATCTTCAGATACAGCTAGTGCAGCAGACACCGCCCAAACATTACCATCACCTTGAATAAAGTTATCAAAGGTATATTTTTCTTTTAACCCTGTTTCGGAATAGGGAATCGTTGGTAGTGCAGGTGTGTAATCGTAAGTAGAGACACTATTCGTATCATTTACTTGAGGAGATTCTGTACTCTGAGGTTTAGTGAAAATATAGTGAGGTTTGATTTCAGAATCATAAATTTCAAAACCAGCAGCAATGATAATATCTTTTAATTGCTTTTCCCACACCATTTCCATCTCTGATCTCGGTAGAAATATAGTAGCTGTGTTTTCTTCTACTTTGATGAGTTCAGCAGGTGTAGCATAGAAATCATACATAGATCGTGTCAATCTTTCTTGAGCAAATTCTAAAATACGATTCCAAAATTGCTTTTCTTTCAACTAGTTTTCCTCCTTTACTATGATTTTAGTAGTTTAGTGCTAGACTTATTTTACCATAGATAATAGGATTTTTCCACAGATTGGGAAAAAGAATCCACAATGTTAGCAGTATTTATCCACAGGTTGGGGATAAATAGAAAAATCCTTGATTTAGTAGGCTTTTTGATAAAAAAATTGGTGGATAAATTTGTGGGTTGAGAAAATAAAAGAACAGCCTTATTTCAGGCTGTTAATAATTCTATCGTATTCTTCTTGACTTGAAAAGGAGATAATAATCTTTCCAGTATCTTTTTTTGAAAGTTTAATTTCTACACTTAAACCGAGTAGTTTTTTTAATTTATCTTCTTCGTCTTTGATGAAAGAATCACTTTTTTTTTGCTTCTTTTGTTTTTTCTCTGTAAGAAGTGCTTCTAGCTTTCTCACAGAGATGTCTTCATTTTTAATTAGTTGAAAGAAATAGTCTTGCTGCTTCTTATCCAAACCAACTAGTGAACGTGCATGCGCTTGAGAAATTTTTCCATTTTCTACTTCAGTTAAGATATATTCTGGTAGAGAAAGCAAACGAATAAAATTAGTGATATAAGGACGAGATTTCCCCATTTTATCCGCTATCTCAGTGTGAGTAAATCCTTTTTCTACTAAAGATTCGTAGGCGCGTGCTTCTTCAACAGGATTTAAATTTTCTCTCTGCAAATTCTCAATGATTGACTGGATCATCATTTCCTGATCTGAGAGGTGCTTTACAACGGCTGGAATAGAGGTCAGACCAGCCAAGAGAGAAGCTCGATATCGTCTCTCTCCTGCAAGGATTTCATAACCAATTACAGGAGATTGACGAACGATGATTGGTTGGATGAGCCCATTTTCTTTGATTGATTGAGCTAATTCCTTTAGTTTATCTGCATCAAATTCTTTCCGAGGTTGGTAAGGATTTTTCTGTATCTCAGAGATAGAAATCATTTCAAATTTTTCCATGATTCTACACTAACATATCTTTTACTTTCTGTAAAGTTTTCTTTACACTGATGTCAATTAAGACTCTAAATCACCAGAATTCTTATCTAGTTTTATAGAGGTTGTTTCCTCCTTACCGTTACGGTAGTAGGTTACTTTGATCGTATCTCCAATAGCATGATTGTAAAGAGCGTGTTGTAGGTCTGTTGATGAGGTAATCTCTTTGTCGTCAACTTTGGTAATGACATCATATTTTTGAAGATGTCCATTTGCTGGCATATTGTTTTGAACAGATCGAACAACTACACCTGAAGTGAGGCCACTTGGAATGTTAAGTTTTCTAAGATCACTAGCTCCAACATTTGACAGATTGACCATTTGAATTCCAAGAGCTGGACGAGTCACTTTACCATCACTTTCAAGCTGTTTAATGATATTTTGTGCATCGTTTGAAGGAATTGCAAAACCAAGACCTTCTACAGATGTTCCACCATTACTTGCAATTTTACTTGATGTAATACCAATTACTTGTCCTTGAATGTTTACAAGTGGACCACCAGAGTTACCAGGGTTAATGGCTGTATCTGTTTGAATGGCTTTTGTTGAAATAGCTTGACCATCTTCAGATTTTAGAGAAACATTTCGATTAAGACTTGAAATAATCCCCTGTGTAACTGTATTAGCATATTCTGAACCTAGAGGACTACCGATAGCAATCGCTGTTTCTCCAACACTAAGTTGACTTGAATCCCCAAATTCTGCCACTGTTGTAACTTTTTCTGAAGAAATTTTAACGACAGCAATATCAGAGAAGGTATCAGATCCGACAATTTCACCAGGAACCTTGGTACCATCTGCTAAGCGGATATCAACTTTTGAAGCTCCATTGATAACGTGAGTATTAGTTACAAGATAGGCATCTTTATCATCCTTTTTATAGATGACACCTGATCCCTCACTTGCGATTTGTTGATTGTCTGAATCAGAGTTAGTGTCATCAGCATTAAATACACTACTTTGTCTACTGCTAGAAGAAGAATAAGTAATGATTGAGACAACAGCATCCTTAACTTTATTTACTGCTTGAGTGGTTGAATTTTCATTCTTATAGGATGTTTGAGTGACAGTGCCAGAATTATTATTTGTAGCTTGATTTCCTTGTTTTTGATAAAGTTGTAATGTTACGAAACTTCCTAAGGCACCACTTAAAAATCCGATTAGAATGATTATTAGAACTTTAACTCCTTTTTTGTAAAATTTTTGTAAGTGTTTCATAAACGCCTCCGTTTGTTATTTATTTACTCAGATTATAAATCTATTAACTTAATCCAAACTTAAAAGCTTAAAGTTTTACACAAGTTGTGGATAACTCGCTTTATTCTGTGAATTTGCTAGAAATTTAGGATGATTTTTGTGTGTATAAGATGTGAAATGAAGTGTGGATATGATAGAATAGAAGAATGAAAATAAAAATTGTAACAGTAGGAAAATTAAAAGAAAAATACCTTAAAGATGGTATTGTTGAATATACCAAACGAATTTCACGTTTCGCCAAATTAGAAATGATTGAGCTCACTGATGAGAAGACACCTGACAAAGCCAGTGAATTAGAAAATCAAAAAATCTTGGAAACAGAAGGTGAAAGAATTCTTTCTAAGGTTGGAGAAAGAGAATTTGTCGTTGTACTAGCCATTGAAGGAAAAACACTCTCCTCAGAGGAATTTAGTAAGCAACTAGAGCAAGCTTCTATCAAAGGATACTCAACGCTTACTTTTATTATTGGAGGAAGTTTGGGTCTAGCTCCTGTTGTAAAAAATAGGGCCAATCTTTCTGTCAGTTTTGGACGTCTGACATTACCACATCAGTTAATGAGATTGGTTTTAGTTGAACAAATTTACCGTGCTTTTACAATTCAACAGGGTTCTCCTTACCACAAATAGAAGATTGACTTAGCTCTTGTTTTTTGATAGAATGGTCATGTTAGGTCTCATAGCTCAGCTGGATAGAGCATTCGCCTTCTAAGCGAACGGTCGCAGGTTCGAATCCTGCTGGGATCAATTTTAGATGCGAAGCTGGGGTAAATCCCAGCTTTTTTCTTAAAAAAGTGCGTTTCAGGTGCAAAAATGTACAGTTGGGAAGAATTTTTTCTTACATGGTCTTCATTTTGTATAATAGATGTGTAAGTTAACTTACAAGAAAAAATAATACAGGAGATTTCATTATGAAAAATACAGGAAAGTTGGAACAATTTAAAGAAGTAACAGAGGCAGAATTGCAGGAGATTCGAGGTGGAGATAAAAGACTACCTTACTTTTTTAAACATCTTTTTTCAAATAGGACAAAGTAGTAATATTATAGGGTGATAGGATGAGTTTATTAGGATTTGGAATAGTTATTCTTCATATTTTTATTTTAACAATAAGCTATGAATTAATTTGTAAAGTAACTAAAAAAGAAAGATATTTATTTATAGCTTGTATATTTGTATATCAGTCTGTAGCTGAATTTTTCTTTGACTTTATTTCATTAGCTGGGTTAGGGATTGAAAAGTTTATATTTCCTTTTATTCTATATACTTCTATAGTAGTTTTAAAGAAGTATGATAAGCATAAAGGAATGTTTATCAGTTTACTATTGTCTTTATTATATCATAGTACACATACTTTTTTATCAGTAACCCTATCCTCTATAACAGGTGATGCTTTTGTGATAGAACATGAAGTGATGTTTTATTTAGGAGTACTATTACTAACATATTTTATTATTAAAAAAATTATTACTTATTTCCATTTAGAACTTACTTATTTTGATAAAGATTATCTGTACCCTTTTTTAAAAAAAGTAATAGTTGCTTTCTTTGGTTTGCATATTTTATTGTTTATTTCAGATATAGTAAGTACAACTCATCATTTAAATAGCTTCGGAAGTATTTTATCAACCATTGTTTTTATTTGCTTGTTATTGATTTTCTTTGCAATGAATTCTCACAAGGTTCAAATTGAAAAAGAGATTGCTCTAAAACAAAAGAAATTTGAACAAAAGCATTTACAGACTTATACTGATGAAATTGTGGAGTTGTATAATGAAATTCGAGGTTTTCGTCATGACTATGCAGGGATGCTTGTTAGCATGCAAATGGCGATTGACAGTGGAGATTTACAAGAAATTAACAGGGTTTACAATGAAGTCTTAGTAAAAGCAAATCAGAAATTGAGGTCAGAAAAATATACTTACTTTGATTTAAATAATATAGAAGATTCTGCTTTACGAAGTTTAATTGCTCAATCGATTGTCTATGCACGAAAAAATGATGTAGAGTTTACATTGGAAGTAAAGGATATCATTACTAGACTGTCAATAGATTTACTTGATCTTGTTCGTATCATGAGCATTTTATTAAACAATGCTGTTGAAGGTGCTGCAGATAGTTATTTGAAACAAATGGAAGTTGCAGTCATTAAAATGGATTTTGAAACAGTTATAGTTATCCAGAATTCATGCAAAATCACTATGACGCCTTCAGAGGATTTATTTGCCTTAGGTTTCTCTACCAAGGGAAGAAATAGAGGTCTAGGACTTAATAATGTCAAGGAGATTTTAGATAAGTATGACAACATTATTTTAGAAACAGAGATGGAAGACAACACATTTAGACAAATTATTAGATTTAAGAGGGAATTCGAATGAAAGTATTAATTTTAGAAGATGTTATTGAACATCAAGTGAGACTAGAGAGAATATTAAATGAAATCTCGGAAGAATCGAATATTCCTATTTCATATAAGACAACAGGAAAAGTTCGTGAGTTTAAGGAATATATCGAAAATGATGAAGTAAATCAGCTTTATTTCCTAGATATCGATATTCATGGAATCGAGAAAAAAGGCTTTGAAGTGGCTCAGTTTATCCGTCATCACAATCCTTATGCTATTATTGTCTTTATTACCAGTCGATCTGAATTTGCTACCTTAACTTACAAATACCAGGTATCAGCTCTAGATTTTGTAGACAAAGACATCAATGATGAATTGTTCAAAAAACGTATCGAGCAGAGTATTTTTTACACTAAGAGTATGCTGCTTGAAAACGAAGATGTTGTAGACTATTTTGATTACAACTATAAGGGAAATGATTTGAAAATTCCTTACCATGACATTTTGTATATCGAAACCACAGGAGTTTCTCATAAACTTCGGATTATTGGTAAGAATTTTGCTAAAGAATTCTATGGAACTATGACAGATATTCAGGAAAAGGACAAACATACCCAGCGATTTTATTGCTCCCATAAATCTTTCCTTGTCAATGTGGGAAATGTGAGAGAAATTGATCGAAAGAATTTAGAAGTTGTCTTTTATGAAGATCATCGTTGCCCGATTACCCGTTTGAAAGTTCGCAAACTAAAAGATATTCTAGAGAAAAAATCTAAAAAGTGATTGACAATTAGTAAGAAATTGATATAATGGTTATATCTGCTACAGATAGATGGTCCGTTGGTCAAGGGGTTAAGACACCGCCTTTTCACGGCGGTAACACGGGTTCGAATCCCGTACGGACTAT
>CAUVSV010000031.1:0-20875 GCA_963554735.1 Streptococcus oralis | reverse complement strand
AATACCGTGGCTATGATTCTGCGGGAATTTTTGTCCTAGGTGGTGCTGAAAATCATCTAGTCAAGGCTGTCGGTCGTATCGCAGAATTGTCTGCCAAGACAGCAGGTGTTGAGGGAACAACTGGTATCGGACATACGCGTTGGGCGACTCACGGGAAACCAACGGAAGACAATGCTCACCCACATCGCTCTGAGACTGAACGTTTTGTCTTGGTGCATAACGGGGTGATTGAAAACTACCTTGAAATCAAGGAAGAATACCTTACCGGTCACCACTTCAAGGGGCAAACAGATACGGAAATCGCTGTTCACTTGATTGGGAAATTTGCAGAAGAAGATGGTTTGTCAGTTCTTGAAGCCTTCAAAAAAGCCCTTCACATCATCCGTGGTTCTTATGCCTTTGCCTTGATTGACTCTGAAAATCCAGATGTCATCTATGTCGCTAAGAACAAATCTCCACTTTTGATTGGTCTTGGGGAAGGCTATAACATGGTCTGTTCAGATGCCATGGCTATGATTCGTGAAACCAACCAATACATGGAAATTCATGACCAAGAGTTGGTAATCGTCAAGGCTGATAGTGTTGAAGTTCAAGACTATGATGGTAATCGCCGTGAGCGTGCTAGCTACACTGCTGAGCTAGACTTGTCAGATATCGGTAAGGGGACTTATCCTTACTACATGCTCAAGGAAATCGATGAGCAACCAACGGTGATGCGTAAACTCATCCAAGCCTACACAGATGAGGCAGGTCAAGTAGTGGTAAATCCAGCTATCATCAAGGCTGTTCAAGATGCAGACCGCATCTATATTCTTGCAGCTGGGACATCTTACCACGCAGGATTTGCTTCTAAGAAAATGCTGGAAGAATTGACGGATACACCAGTTGAACTGGGAATCTCTTCTGAGTGGGGCTATGGTATGCCACTTCTCAGCAAGAAACCACTCTTCATCTTTATCAGCCAGTCTGGTGAAACAGCGGATAGCCGTCAGGTTTTGGTCAAAGCTAATGAAATGGGCATTCCAAGCTTGACAGTGACAAACGTTCCAGGCTCAACTCTTTCTCGTGAAGCCAACCATACCATGCTTCTTCACGCGGGTCCTGAAATTGCTGTGGCTTCAACCAAGGCCTATACAGCACAAATCGCAGCGCTTGTCTTCCTGGCAAAAGCAGTTGGAGAAGCAAACGGCAATGCCAAAGCGCAAGCCTTTGACCTTGTTCATGAGTTGTCAATCGTAGCTCAGTCTATCGAATCAACTCTTTCTGAGAAAGAAACCATTGATGCTAAAGTTCGTGAGCTTCTTGAAACCACTCGCAACGCTTTTTACATCGGACGTGGTCAAGACTACTATGTAGCCATGGAAGCCAGTCTCAAACTCAAAGAGATTTCTTACATCCAATGTGAAGGCTTTGCGGCAGGAGAACTCAAGCACGGAACCATTGCCTTGATTGAAGAAGGAACACCTGTCTTGGCCCTCTTGTCAGATCCAATCCTTGCTAACCACACTCGTGGAAATATCCAAGAGGTCGCAGCCCGTGGTGCCAAGGTACTTACCATCGCAGAAGAAAATGTTGCCAAAGATACAGACGATATCGTCCTTACGACCGTCCACCCTTACCTCTCACCAATCTCAATGGTCGTACCAACACAGCTAGTCGCATACTTTGCAACCCTCCACCGTGGTCTTGACGTGGACAAACCACGTAACCTTGCTAAGTCAGTAACAGTAGAATAAACCAAGAAAGTCTAGATGATCTAGGCTTTTTCTAATGAGCAAATGTATTGAAAATAAAACTAATTAGTGATAAAATACCCTAAAACTAAAAGAGATAGCGAGGAAACAGGATGGTAGAATTAGGAATTTCAACATTTGGTGAAACAACAGCTTTAGAAGCGACTGGACAGATTTACAGTCATGATGAACGCATTCGTCAGTTGGTAGCAGAGATAGAGCTGGCTGATAAGGTTGGTTTGGATGTGTACGGGATTGGGGAGCATCATCGGGAGGACTTTGCGGTATCGGCGCCAGAGATTGTTCTTGCAGCTGGGGCAGTCAATACCAAGAAAATCCATTTGACTAGTGCAGTCAGCATTCTCTCGAGTATGGATCCGATTCGCTTGTTCCAACAATATGCTACTATCGATGCTTTGTCAAATGGACGTGCGGAGATTATGGCAGGGCGTGGTTCATTCACCGAGTCTTTCCCACTGTTTGGCTATGACTTGAAAGACTACGAAGCCCTTTTTGATGAGAAATTAGACTTGCTCCAGTTAGTCAATGAAAAGACCAAGATAGACTGGCAAGGTCAATTGACCCAAAGTATTGCTGGAAAAGAAGTCTATCCCCGTCCAGTTCAGGACAAATTGCCATTGTGGGTGGCGACAGGAGGTCATGTCGAATCAACAGTGAAGATTGCTCAGGCGGGGCTGCCGATTGTATATGCTATTATCGGTGGCAATCCGCGTTATTTTAAAAAGTTGATTCAAGCTTATAGTGAGATTGGTAGGGAGGCCGGTCATGCGGATAAAGACCTAAAAGTGGGGGCTCATTCTTGGGGCTGGATTGCTGAGGATGGCGAGCAGGCTGTCAAAGATTATTTCCATCCGACCAAACAAGTGGTGGATGCGATTTCCAAGGACCGTCCACACTGGCAGGAGTTGACCTATGAGCAATATTCGGAGCAAGTTGAGCCAAATGGAGCCATGTTTGTGGGAAATCCTGACCAGGTGGCAGAAAAATTGATTCGCATGATTGAGGGTTTAGGTTTGGACCGCTTTATGCTCCATCTACCGCTTGGTTCCATGCCTCATGATCAAGTTCTGAGAGCTATTGAGCTCTTTGGCACGCAAGTGGCGCCCAAAGTACGTTCTTGCTTTGCCATGAAAGAGGGGTTATAAAAAATTCAATCAGTTGAGTCGATTGGTGAGGAACACCCATGGATTCAGCAACAGGTGGAAGTGGTACAAGGGGTAGAGCATACTATCTAGTGGAATATATACTAGTTTATACCAAGTACAAGATAAAATAGTAAAAAAGACGATTTCCGATTGGAAATCGTCTTTTTTTGATATTCTCGCAAATACGATATCTTGTAGTTGGTGTAAACTGGTAGATAGCTCCCTTATTTTATTTATCAAAACCTTGTAAGTTTTTTTGGCGCTCTTCAGTTTGACCCTTGGCATCCAATTTATTACCATTGTAAACAGTGCTTTCCCATGATCCGTACATTGGGTTAGGGAAAATGATGAATTTCTCACCAAACTCTTTTTGTAATTCCTCTAATTTTTGGTCGCGCTCAGTTTCAGAGGTCTTTGAAAACTCTGCAAAGTCCACAAGATTGTCTCCTAGTAGCATGACTAAGTTGGTTTTTTCTTGGACTGCTTGTCTACGACCTTCTTTAGATTTGACGCCTTTTTCTAAGAACATGAGATGATCGCGGCTTTGTACAGGGATTCCTTCATTTTCTAGGTTTTTGATCGTATCATCTACCTGATCTAGCGTGCGGTCAGATACATAGTAAATTTGGACACCGTTTTGGTCTGCAAATTGGAGAAAGTCTTTAGCACCTGGTACAGCCTTGGCTGCGGCTTTTTTTACCCAGACATCCCAGTTTTCTGGGGTAAATGCTGTTCCATCTTTGACATTTTGCGCTTGATAAGGGCTGTTGTCTAATACGGTTTCGTCCAAGTCCAAAACGATAGAGTAGGGTTTATCTGTCTGTGTTTTTAGTAGTTCTTTCAAACGATTAGTAGCAACATTGTAACCTTGTAGGTAGAGTGCCTTGGTCTCAGCTGCTTTTTGATACCAAAGAGTTGACATAGTGTTCTCTCTTGAACGCAACTGATCATAGGTCATGGTAACCTGATTATCAGATGTACTACTTTGTGTTGTCTGTGAATTTGCCGAATTTGTGCCACAGCCAGTCAGTAAAATGACGGAAGCAAGTGTAGAAGCAATTGTAACGGTAACTTTGGATATTTTCATAATCCCATCCTCCTAATAATAGTCTATTAATATTGTAGCGTTTTCATGGGATTTGTGCAAGGGAATATCGAGAGAAAATAAATTTTTCAGTAGTAATTTGGTATTAGGATAAAATTATGTACTTAATTTGGGAATGAAGATGGATATAAAAAAACTCAATCGGCTTGATAGAAAATCTATATCAGCTTCTTTTTGGAAAATAGATGAAAATAAAGTGAATCTTTGAAAGGCTAGTAACATCAAGCTTTTCAGGGATTTTTTTCTTTATAGATATAAAAATTTCCAATCGAGTTGATAGTCAATATATATTGGGAAAAGGGGAAAAGGAGTGGTAAGATGGTTTCAATCCAAATGAAAGGAGAAAGGTATGGCAAGCAAAAGAGATCTAGTCTTTAGAGCGATTCGAGGCGATGAAGTGGAAAGAGTTCCTGTCGGATTTTGGTTTCATTTTGTAACACTCGAAGAAAAGGGGCAGGGATTAAATAATCCACGTATCTTTCAAAAAAGTGTTGATGGGCATCGCAACTATGTGGAAAGGATTCGTCCTGATTTTGTCAAAATTATGAGCGATGGTTTTTTCCTTTATCCAAGTAATGTCTATAATCCTAAGATTGCAAGCATTCAGGAGCTGACTTCTATTGAGTCAATTGGTGATGAACACCCATGGATTCAGCAACAGGTGGAAGTGGTACAAGCGATTCGAGAGACCTTTACAGAAGAGATTGCTTCTTTCTACAATATCTTTTCACCGATCTCCTACCTCAAGCGCTGGTTCCGTACAGAAACTTCTCGAGGAGATAAGGAAGTGGCTAATCTATTGCTTGAAAATCCTGAGCAATTCAGAGCTATTCTAGATGTGATTGCAGGAGATATTGCTATCCTAACTCAGAAAATCATCCAGCAAGGAGGTGTTGACGGGATTTACCTCAGCACCCAGGAAATTCAAGATGAGCGCATCACACCAGCACTCTACCAAACCTATATCGAACCGAGCAATATAGCGATTTTGGAGGCAGCTAATCAGGTGGGTGGGACCAATATCCTCCATATCTGTGGTTTTGAAGGTGCGAGCAATGATGTGACGATATTTAAGGACTATCCAGCTCAAGTGGTCAACTGGGCGACCCACCATGAGGGTGTTAGTTTGACACAGGGTCAAGAGTTGTTTACAGGCAAGGCCGTTTTAGGTGGATTTGAAAATGGCAAGAAAAGCTTGCTTTATCAAGGTTCCAAGGCGGAATTGCAAGATGAAACAAGGCGGTTGCTGGCTGAAGCTGGTAGTAAAGGCGTTCTTCTGGGAGCTGACTGTACTGTTCCAGATGACTTTGACTTAGAGAGGTTGGACTGGATTCGGCAGGCAGCTGTTCTCTAAAAGGAGGAGCTATGAAAAGTAAAAGATGGGGAATCTTCATTGCAGTTGTCGGTTTGCTGGCCTTGGTTGCCATAAGCGTCGTAAAAAATGGGCACTGCAAAAATGGAGAGAGATGTCGTGGAATTCAGGATTTTTCCAAGTCCAGTCTCCCCTTTCTACGCTCGAATGATATCGCAAGCAGTTTATTAGTTGAAAAAGTAAGAAATGGAGAATAAGAATGTCAGAAAAAAAAGAATGGGTTTTAAAAGCATTTAGAGGTGAAAAGGTTGATCGTGTGCCAGTTGGTTTTTGGCACCATTTCACATCCGAAGACGAATGGCTACACGGTTTCTCAAATCCAGCCATTATCGAGAAGAATATTGAGGGCCATAAGCGCTTTATCCGAGAAGTTCAGCCAGACTTTATCAAACTCATGAGTGATGGCTACTTTGCTTATCCAAATCCAGCGATTGCCAAAGGAAAGTCACTTCAAGAATTGGCGGCCATTCAACCACTCGGACCAGATCACGCTTGGATAAAAGAGCAGGTGGACTTGGTTAAGAAAATCAAGCAAGAGTTTACAGAAGATATCGTTGCGATTTACAATATTTTTGCTCCTGTGACCTATCTCAAGTGGTTGCTTGGGGAAGTGTCTGGTGGGGATGACCTCATTGCAGATTTTCTGGTGGAAGACCCTGAAGCCCTTAAGAAGGTGTTGGATGTGATTGCAGAAGATATTGCGAGTCTAAGTCGAGCTGTCATCGAAGAGGCTGGTGCTGACGGAATCTACCTCAGCGTGCAGAGTATCCAAGATCAACGAGTGTCGGCAGCAGATTATCAAGCCGTCATTGCACCTAGCGAGATAACGGTTCTGGAAGCAGCTAGTGCTGTTGGTGGTGTCACTGTTCTTCATATCTGTGGCTACGAGGGAGCGCGAAATGATATTCACCTTTTTGCAGACTATCCAGCCCAAGTCTTTAACTGGGCTGTAGGACCAGAGGGAATCACTCTCAAGGAAGGTCGTGAGATTTTCAAGGGACGTACGGTTCTTGGAGGATTCGAAAATGGTAAGACAGGCTTACTGTATACTGGTAGCAAGGACGCCATTCCGGCTGAGGCAAAGAAACTAGTTGCAGAAGCTGGGGAACAGGGCTTGGTACTTGGGGCAGATTGTACCATTCCAAGTGATATCGCAGTTGAACGTATTCAGTGGGTAAGAGAAGCGCTTGAAAACTAAAGGAGAAAAAGATGAGTAAAAAAGCATGGATTATCGGTGGTGTAGCAGTTGTTGCAGTAATTGGGGCAACGATTATCGGGAGAAGTTTAGCTGGCGCTCCAGCCAAGGAGGGGGAAACAGCTTCGTCTGCTGAAGTCGTAACCTTGAAGGTTGCCCATACACAAAACTACGTACCTTATGACTTTGTCAATGAAAAAGGGGAATCAGATGGTTATGAAGTAGCTGTTTTGAAGGCTGTTGATGAGAAGTTGGCAAACTATCAATTTGAATATACGGGTACCAGTGATGACGACCTCTTGATTGGTCTGGAATCAGGCAAGTATGACATCGGAACCAAGGGAGCTTGGTACACAGATGAACGAGCTAAAAAGTTTGTCATTCCATCTGAACCAGTCGGAGCGAGCATCATCGGATTTACTGTCAGAAAAGAAGATGAACAGAAATACAAAACCATTGATGACTTTGCAAAAAATAAAGGGAAATTGGTTCCCATCTCCCCACAGAATGCTCAATGGAATGTTATCACCAGCTACAATGAAAAACATCAGGACGCACCGATTGAGTTGACAGCAGCGGAATCCTTTAAGGTGGCAGATGCCTATGCTTGGGTCTTAGAAGGACGTTATGACGCCTTCTTTGATATCAAACTGTCCTTTGAAAAAGCAGTTACCGCAGAAGATGGACCTTACCACCAATATGCAGATAAACTCAGCTGGTTCCCATACAAGGGTATTCCAACTTATCCCTTGATTCACCGTGATGAAAAGGGTGAGAAATTTGCTAAAGAATATGAAAAAGCAATCAAAGAGTTGAAAGAAGATGGCACGCTTGCTAAGCTATCTCAGCAATACTTTAAAGAAGATGTCTTTAGTTACGTAGACAAAGACTAGACCAGAAATTCCAAGACTAGAAAGGGTTTTGCATGGTTTCTTATGATTTTTCCAAGGTCTTTCAGTTTTTGCCGACCTTATGGCAGGCGCTTCCTATGACCTTGTCCATTCTCTTTTTTACTACTCTTCTTGGTTCCCTTTTTGGAGGTCTCTTGGCCTGGGGGCAAGTAGGAGAAGACAAGAGTTTTGCAGCGATTTCCAAAGG
The DNA here is from genome assembly GCA_963554735.1 of Streptococcus oralis. Classification (GTDB taxonomy): domain Bacteria; phylum Bacillota; class Bacilli; order Lactobacillales; family Streptococcaceae; genus Streptococcus; species Streptococcus oralis_CX. Next base: position 13,206 of record CAUVSV010000031.1, on the reverse strand, counting down.
CTATATCTTTACCCTTCGTTGTACACCGCCGATTGTCTTGCTTTTTCTAGTTTTTTATGGCTTGCCAGAATTTCTGAAATGGTGGCTGGGTTTGGATATCAACAACTGGTCTAAAACTATTTTTGTTCTCCTGACGATGATTCTCCTGTTTGCGGCTATTGTTGCCGAGGTTTTCAAGGCAGCCTATCAAGCTATTCCAAAGGGGCAGACAGAGGCCGGGCTTAGTATTGGTTTGACTCCAAGTCAGACTTTTTGGAGAATCATTTTTCCTCAAGCTTTTCAAGTTGCTCTTCCTAACATAACGACTGCTATTCTCAATCTCATGCGGGATGCTGCCTTGGCTTATACGATTGGTTTTGTTGATGTCATGGGGGCAGGCAATCTCTTGATCAGTCGCAATTTAGGGAACTACTCGCTGGAAACCTATACTGCAGTTGCGCTTCTTTACTGGGGGATTGCCTTGGTTATTTCTAGCTTGAGTCGTTTGCTTGAGAAGTCTTTGGAAACAAAAGGGAGGTAAAAAATGGATATAGACTATATTGTAAAGACCTTTCTGGAGACCTTGAAGGGTGTGCCAATCACCTTGATTATCATGATTGTGGCTATGGTCTTAAGCTTTTTACCGGCTCTATTTTTAGCCTTGGGTCAGATTTACAAGGTTCGAGGTGTGAGGAGTTTTTCTTTGGTCTATCTGGCTTTTATCCGAGCGACTCCACCGATTTTATTGATTCTCTTCTTTTATAGTTTGTTTCCAAGTTTGCTGAATCAATTTCTCAAAAGCATAGGCAGTGACTTTGATATTTTCAAGCTTGATCCTCTCTATTATGCCTTTATCATTTATAGTTTGATGACAGTCGGGAGTTTATCGGAGATTTTGCGTTCAGCGATCTTGACGGTGGACAAGGGACAATTAGAGGCGGCGTATGCGATTGGGCTGACTACGACCCAGGCCTATCTAAGGATTGTTTTTCCTCAAGCCTTGCGCTCAGCCTTGCCTAACTTGGCCAATCTGGTGATCAATATCGTCAAAGGGACCTCTCTGGTCTTTGTTATGACCATCAAGGATATCACCGCTATTGCTCGTGTGGAGGCGTCCTACGGTTACCAGTATTTTGAGTCTTATTTTGTGATCTTTTTGCAGTATATTTTGATCTGTGGTTTGATTCAGTGGGGCTTCTCCCTACTGGAGAAAGGCTATGTGAAAAAAGAAGAGAGAGCGAAAGCATCTAGCGCGCGTGTTTTGTATAGGAGGACAGGATGTTACAAGTAGAACATATCGCAAAAACATTTGGTGAGAGACAGGTCCTGGAGGATGTCAATCTCCAGGTCAACCAAGGGGATGTCGTCGTTATCTTAGGACCATCAGGTTCGGGGAAAACGACCTTTCTCCGTTGTCTCAACCACTTAGAAAAAGCTGACAGTGGCCGTTTGACCTTGGCGGGAAAAACTTATGACTTAGCCAAATTAAGCAAGAAAGACATTTTAGAAATTCGCCAAAAAACAGCCTTTGTTTTCCAACACTACAATCTCTTTGCAAATAAAACTGCTCTGGAAAATATTCTAGAAGGCCTAATCGTGGCTCGTAAAGTTCCCAAGGAAGAAGCGCTCAAACGTGCAGAATCTGCCTTGGAAAAAGTTGGTTTACTGGCCTACAAAGACTACTACCCTTCCCAGCTATCTGGAGGGCAACAACAACGAATAGGAATTGCGCGTGCCATTGCCGTCAAGCCCGAGGTCATTTTGCTAGATGAACCAACATCTGCACTAGACCCTGAGTTGGTTGGAGATGTTTTGGATGTTCTGAAACAGTTGGCGGGTGAAGGTGTGACCATGGTGGTTGTCACGCATGAGATGGGATTTGCTAGAGATGTTGCCAATCACGTTATTTTCATGGATAGAGGCCGTATCGTAGAGGAGAACAATCCCCACGATTTCTTTAGTCGTCCTCAGGAAGAACGAACCAAGCAGTTCTTGGCTCGTATCTTATCAGATGCTAGCTATAGTGTAGAATATATGATTTGATAGATAAGTGTATCATAAAAACAACACCCCATGACTGGAAGATTCTTCTAACCATGGGGTGTTTTTCTATAGGAGGGCTAGTTTATACTCTTCGAAAATCTCTTTAAACCTCGTCAGCTTCGCCTTGCCGTACTCGAGTAAAGCCTGCGGCTAGCTTCCTAGTTTACTCTTTGATTTTCATTGAGTGTTATTTCTTTTTCTTGTTTTTCACCAACCATCCAAGTCCGAGAAGGGCAAGGATACTGAATCCAGCAAGGGCAAGAAGGGATTTGCTCTCAGTACCTGTGTTTGGAAGGACTTTCTGAGCAAGAGCCTCTGTAGCAGTTTCTTGAGAGTCAGGATTTGCTACTAGGTTCTGGGCTTGGTCTTGTTGAGTTTCCAAGCTAGAAAGATTAAATTCTGGTTTTTCTTCCACAGCTGGGGCAACGATGGCACCACCTTGAGACAAGCGGAGAACAACGGCAGTGAGAGCGTTCAATTTCAAGCCTTTTTCAGTCCATTCGAGACCTTGAGGGTTGGCGATTCCTACTGGTCCGGCTTGATTTTCATCTGCCAGGACTTCAGCCTTTCTCAAGTGAGCAAAGGCAGTTCCTAGAGTAAATTCACGAGCCTTATCATCCGCATTGACAAAGACTGCATAGACATCTCCATTTGGAGCAGTGATTTGGTAGCCGATGACCACGTCTTCTTTTTCAACGCCATTTTGTCCTGGAACAGTAATGAGGTGGACGCGCTCTTTGATGTCTTGCAGACTCTTGAGTCGGAAGGCATCAGTCGATTGACGAAGGGCGATCAAACCTTTCATATAGTTACGGCTCTTGACATTTTCAGGGAAGGCTTTACCATCTGTTGCCTTGGTCCAATCGAACTTGTTGACAGCATCACTAGAGTCGTAAGAGTCATGGATAAAGTAAGGATAGACAAATGGCTTGCCGTCTTTGTCACGCAATAAGTGAGACTTGTTTGGAACCTTATCTTCAGGAACAGGAGTCTTATAGGCTGGATCAAGGAATTGTTTGGTACGTCCGTATTCCTGACCAGAGTGGATAAACGGAGTTCCTTGAGCAGTCAAGACCATGAGGTTTCCAAGTCGCAAACGACGATGGATCTCAGCGTAGTTTTCAGCCTTGCTTGGGTCTTTTTTGATAGACTGAGCAATAATGTCAAAGAGGGTTAAGTTATCATGGGCTGCAATATACTGGATCACATCTCCAGGACTGTCTGCTTCAAAGTTAGTTGGTTGAGCAATCAGATTTTTAAAGATGGTATTGATATCGCGTTTTCCACCTGTGATAAAGGCAGGTTGGCCTTCGTTTGGATAGCCAGACTTGAGGTTGTTACGGATGTCGTCTGAAAAGACAGCGACAGTATCTGTTTTCTTCATCCAATCTTGGTCAGCAGGCTGTACAGGCGTATTTTCATCACCAGTATAGGTTCTCCAGCCTTCACCTAGCATGATAAGGTTTGGATTGAGGGCGCGTGCAGCCTTGTAAGCTTCTTCGATTGAAGCCGCATCGTGGTCTCCCATCATATCGAAACGGAAACCATCCACTTTGTAGGTTTCAACTAGATACTTGATAGAGTCTACCAAGACACGCTTAGACATGTAGTGGGTTGTTCCCAAACGACCGCCTCCAAAGCTAGTACGAGGAGTTCCGTCTGCGTCCATAAAGTGATAGTAGTTTGGCTCAATATCTTCAAAAATGTCAACATTTGCAGTGTGGTTGTAGACCACGTCCAAGATAGCCCCCATGCCACGTTTGTGGATTTCGTTGATGAGGTTCTTGAATTCGGCAATACGTTTTTCTGGATCCTTAGGATCGCTTGAGTACATACCAGTCAAGGAGAAGTAGTTTTGAGGGTCATATCCCCAGTTGTAGTTACTGTTGCTTGAAGCATAGGCAGACAAACGTTCATGGTTTTTCAATTCGTTGACAAAGTAGTAAGATAAGACTGGAAGGAGCTGGATATGAGTCACACCCAAGTCTTTGAGGTAGTCTAGTTTTTCGATAAAGGCTTCAAAGGTACCAAATGGCCTGTTCAAGTCTTTTGCGATGGCAGGATCCGAAGTGAAGTCACGCACATGAGCTTCATAGATGACGGCATCTTCACGCGATTTGAAGTTACGAATCTTCCCATAGGTCAAGTCTTGCGGACCTAACTTCCCTGGATCGACAAAGGCAGCTTTAGCGACTTTATGAGCGGCATCTGTTTTTGCTAGGTCACTGTTCCAAGCCGCTAATGATTTGGCATAAGGGTCAAGAACGAGGACAGTTTTACCTTGGCGCTCGATTTGGTAGTGGTAGTAGTAGCCAGTGTAGTTGCTGATACCGAGACCAGAGTTTGCATCCAGAGTTTGTTTCCAGGTTCCTTTTTCTCCTTTTTCAAGGGCGACAGTTCCGACTACCTTTTCAGGGTCTTTCTTGTCATAGACAACAACGGAAACCTTATCAGCACTTGGAGACCAGAGGGTGAGGTCAACACGCTTGCCATCTTCTTTTAGAGTTGCGCCGAGTGGACCATCGTAACTGTAGGACTCATCCTTGAGGCGCCAGCTTGAACGTGTGGTAAATCGGTCTGAATTGTAGCTGACAGTGTACGAGTGTTGAGTGTCAGAGAAGTCGCCGATATAGGTCACTTTTTTACCTGCCTCATCCACTTCCACGTCTGTGATAGCTACTTTATTCCCTTGGTAATCAGTGATGCTGGAGTGTTTGAGGATATCGTCTTTCTTAGCTCCAACTAGGGTAGAAAAGCTGCTTTCGATACGAGACTTAGCCACATGTTGGGCACCAGTCATGCGGATATCGTGTACATAGTAAGGGTTGGTATAGATGGTTTCGTCATCATCTTTGAGGAAGATTTGACTGTGATTTTTTAGATCAGTGAATTTATAATCTTCTTTTCTGATTTTCACATCATCGCCTTTCTTGCTTTCGTCTAGTAATAAAAATCCAAATTCTCTCGCAGCTTCATTGAGTGGGATATCAATGTAGCGACCATATTTTCCAGTTGCGGTAAAGTCAGTACCGTCAGGCCATTCTCCACTGCTTGGGTTTTTGACATCGCCCCAATACCAAAGAGATTTCTTGTCATAGTTGCCATCGGTGCGGTAGTAGTTGACACGAACAGTACCTGCTGGTTGAGGGCGGTAGTTGTACACCTTGTAGTTTTCATCTAGCCAGGCCTCATTCATTTTTGGAGAGAGGCGCTCTACCGAACGGTCCCCTGTCAGGTTATCTCCCTTGGCATTGTTGATAAGGAAGCTGACTTTCTTGGCTTGCTCATTTTTGAGTTTGACATCTAGATAATAGCCGTAGTCATCTTGCTTGGCATCCTTGAAGGACTTGGCTCCATTGGGCCAGTTTTCAGACGGTTTTTCAACATCGTCCCAAGTCCAAAGACCTTGAGAATCTTTGTTTTCTTCAGGGAGTTTTTTTACATGGATGCGGAAGTGGTTGTCTGCGATGGGTTCTTCAGAGGATGTATCAGCTTGTGGTTTTTGATCTGAAGTTGGCGTCGAAGTGCTGTTATCTACTTTCTCTTCCTTGCTGTTAGCCTGGCTTGTAGTAGCATCTTCTGTTTTGGGTGTTTCTGGCGCTGTAGTAGTTTCCACAGCTGGAGCTTCTTTTTTAGAATCAAGGGAAGCGTTTGCATTCTTTTGTTCAGAAATAGGCATTTCCTTTTGAGTTTGACTCGTTTCAGTCTCATTAGGAGCCTGGGTCATGGCGCTGGTATTTTCCTGAGTTTGAGGCAGGTTTTCGTTGGCCGAAATAGTTGGCATTGCAGCAGAAAGCAGGATAATGCTGGCACCAATAAGGACAGAACCAGTTCCGTTCTTCAAGGAACGGATACCGTAAATCATTTTTTTCTCAGTTTGAGATGGGATCTTTTTCATCACAATTCTCCTTGTGTAGTTGTTCCCTATCAGTATAGCACGAGGTAAACATTAGTGCAAGCGTTTTCCTAAATTTTAAGAGAAAATATAATGCTTCATTCTCTTGAAATTTTAAAATAATATATAGGAAAAGATTGTTTAAAAAATAGTAAAAAAACCTTGAAAAATCTAGCTAAATAAGGTATAATATGAGTAATCATTTGTCGTAGGTTTTGTCTGAAATATTGTCCAGACAAGGCTCACAGCAGTTAAATCTTCTGGAAAAGTCAGATTTAGCTGCTCTTTTTGTGCTTTTTTTCAGGTTTTTGAGTGCTTGTAACAAAGATTTAAAGATTCTGAAAATTCGTCAAAGGGACACGGTGATAGGGGTTTTTAAAACCATATGACGATTAGAAAAGCCTGATTGACAAGGCTTGGAATTTATTTACAAAGGAGAATCATCTTGGCAGGACATGACGTTCAATACGGGAAACATCGTACCCGTCGTAGTTTTTCAAGAATCAAAGAAGTTCTTGACTTACCAAATTTGATTGAAATTCAAACGGATTCATTCAAAGATTTCCTAGATCACGGTCTTAAGGAAGTTTTTGAAGATGTATTGCCAATTTCAAACTTCACAGACACAATGGAGTTGGAATTTGTTGGCTATGAAATCAAGGAACCAAAATACACGCTCGAAGAAGCACGTATCCACGATGCTAGCTACTCAGCACCAATTTTTGTAACCTTCCGCTTGATCAATAAAGAAACAGGCGAAATCAAGACCCAAGAAGTCTTCTTTGGTGATTTCCCAATCATGACCGAAATGGGTACTTTCATCATCAATGGTGGTGAACGTATTATCGTTTCTCAGTTGGTCCGCTCACCAGGTGTTTACTTTAACGACAAAGTAGACAAGAACGGTAAAGTGGGATACGGCTCAACTGTTATCCCTAACCGTGGAGCTTGGTTGGAACTTGAAAGCGACTCAAAAGACATCGCTTATACTCGTATCGATCGTACTCGTAAGATTCCATTTACGACCTTAGTTCGTGCGCTTGGTTTCTCAGGTGATGATGAAATCTTTGATATCTTTGGTGATAGCGAATTGGTTCGCAACACCGTTGAAAAAGATATTCACAAGAATCCAATGGACTCTCGTACAGACGAAGCCTTGAAAGAAATTTACGAACGCCTTCGTCCAGGTGAGCCTAAGACTGCTGAAAGCTCACGTAGCTTGCTTGTAGCGCGTTTCTTTGACCCACGTCGCTACGATTTGGCAGCTGTTGGTCGTTACAAGATCAATAAAAAACTCAATGTTAAAACACGCTTGCTCAACCAAACCATTGCGGAGCCATTGGTAGACCCTGAAACTGGTGAAATCTTGGTAGAAGCGGGTACCGTTATGACTCGTAGCGTGATCGAAAGTATCGAGAGTCACTTGGATGGCGACTTGAACAAAATTGTTTATATTCCAAACGATGCAGCTGTTTTGACAGAACCGGTTGTCCTTCAAAAATTCAAAGTTGTTGCCCCAACAGACCCAGACCGTGTTGTAACCATCATCGGAAATGCCAATCCAGACGACAAGGTTCGTGTTGTAACTCCTGCGGATATCCTTGCAGAGATGAGCTACTTCCTTAACTTGGCAGAAGGTATCGGACGTGTGGATGATATCGACCACCTTGGAAACCGTCGTATCCGTGCAGTTGGTGAATTGCTTGCCAACCAAGTACGTCTTGGACTTTCTCGTATGGAACGTAATGTCCGTGAACGTATGTCTGTTCAGGACAATGAAGTTTTAACACCACAACAAATTATCAATATCCGTCCTGTCACAGCTGCGGTTAAAGAATTCTTTGGTTCATCACAGTTGTCACAGTTCATGGACCAACACAACCCGCTTTCTGAGTTGTCTCACAAACGCCGTTTGTCAGCCTTGGGACCTGGTGGTTTGACTCGTGACCGTGCTGGATATGAAGTTCGTGACGTGCACTACACTCACTATGGTCGTATGTGTCCAATCGAGACACCTGAAGGACCTAACATCGGTTTGATCAATAACTTGTCATCATATGGTCACTTGAACAAGTATGGATTTGTTCAAACACCATACCGTAAGGTTGATCGTGAAACAGGTGTAGTCACAAACGAAATTGTTTGGTTGACAGCCGATGAAGAAGATGAATTTACTGTAGCGCAGGCTAACTCTCGCCTCAACGAAGACGGTACTTTTGCTGAGAAGGTTGTCATGGGACGTCACCAAGGGGTCAACCAAGAGTATCCAGCAGAAGTGGTTGACTACATGGACGTGTCACCAAAACAGGTAGTTGCCGTTGCGACAGCATGTATTCCTTTCTTGGAAAACGATGACTCCAACCGAGCCCTCATGGGTGCCAACATGCAACGTCAGGCTGTGCCATTGATTAATCCAAAAGCACCTTACGTTGGTACTGGTATGGAATACCAAGCAGCTCATGATTCTGGAGCGGCTGTTATTGCTCAGTATGGAGGTAAAGTTACATACGCAGATGCTGACAAGGTAGAAGTACGCCGCGAAGATGGTTCATTGGACGTTTACCACATCCAAAAATTCCGTCGTTCAAACTCAGGTACTGCCTACAACCAACGCACTCTCGTTAAAGTTGGCGATGTTGTTGAAAAAGGCGATTTTATCGCTGACGGACCTTCTATGGAAAAAGGGGAAATGGCGCTTGGACAAAACCCGATCGTTGCCTACATGACATGGGAAGGTTACAACTTCGAGGATGCCGTTATCATGAGCGAACGCTTGGTCAAAGACGATGTCTACACATCTGTCCACCTCGAAGAATATGAATCAGAAACGCGCGATACAAAGCTTGGGCCTGAAGAAATTACTCGTGAAATTCCAAACGTTGGTGAAGATGCCCTTAAAGACCTTGACGAAATGGGTATTATCCGTATCGGTGCTGAGGTTAAAGAAGGAGACATCCTTGTAGGTAAAGTCACACCTAAGGGTGAAAAAGACCTTTCAGCTGAAGAACGTCTCTTGCACGCTATCTTCGGAGACAAGTCTCGTGAAGTGCGTGATACTTCTCTTCGAGTACCTCATGGTGCCGATGGTGTCGTTCGTGATGTTAAGATCTTTACACGTGCAAATGGCGATGAGTTGCAATCAGGTGTTAACATGCTGGTTCGCGTCTACATCGCTCAAAAACGTAAGATCAAGGTCGGAGATAAGATGGCCGGACGTCACGGAAACAAAGGGGTTGTCTCTCGTATCGTTCCTGTAGAAGACATGCCTTACCTTCCAGACGGAACTCCAGTCGACATCATGTTGAACCCACTTGGGGTACCATCACGTATGAATATCGGTCAGGTTATGGAGCTCCACCTTGGTATGGCGGCTCGTACTCTTGGTATCCACATCGCAACACCAGTCTTTGACGGAGCAAGTTCTGAAGACCTTTGGGACACTGTTAAAGAAGCAGGTATGGACAGTGATGCCAAGACAATCCTTTACGATGGACGTACAGGTGAGCCGTTTGACAACCGTGTATCAGTTGGTGTCATGTACATGATCAAACTCCACCACATGGTTGATGATAAATTGCACGCGCGTTCAGTCGGACCATACTCAACTGTTACCCAACAACCACTCGGAGGTAAAGCTCAGTTTGGTGGACAACGTTTCGGTGAGATGGAAGTTTGGGCTCTTGAAGCCTACGGTGCGTCAAATGTTCTCCAAGAAATCTTGACTTACAAGTCTGATGATATCAACGGACGTTTGAAAGCTTATGAAGCCATTACAAAAGGAAAACCAATTCCAAAACCAGGTGTTCCAGAATCCTTCCGAGTTCTTGTAAAAGAATTGCAATCTCTTGGTCTTGACATGCGTGTCCTTGACGAAGATGACCAAGAAGTGGAACTTCGCGACTTGGATGAAGGAATGGACGAAGATGTCATCCACGTAGATGACCTTGAAAAAGCCCGCGAAAAAGCAGCCCAAGAGGCTAAAGCAGCTTTTGAAGCAGAAGAAGCTGAGAAAGCAACAAAAGCGGAAGCAACAGAAGAAGCTGCTGAACGAGAATAAGCAGTTCACTTAGAATAGAAAGGGAAGAAATAGTGGTTGATGTAAATCGTTTTAAAAGTATGCAAATCACCCTAGCTTCTCCAAGCAAAGTCCGTTCATGGTCTTATGGAGAAGTCAAAAAACCTGAAACAATCAATTACCGTACGTTGAAACCAGAACGTGAAGGACTCTTTGACGAAGTCATCTTTGGTCCTACAAAAGACTGGGAATGTGCTTGTGGTAAGTACAAACGCATTCGTTACAGAGGGATTGTTTGTGACCGCTGTGGGGTTGAAGTAACGCGTACGAAAGTTCGTCGTGAGCGTATGGGGCACATCGAGTTGAAGGCTCCTGTATCTCACATCTGGTATTTCAAGGGGATTCCAAGCCGTATGGGCTTGACCCTTGATATGAGTCCTCGTGCCCTCGAGGAAGTTATCTACTTTGCGGCTTATGTGGTGATTGATCCGAAGGATACACCACTTGAGCACAAGTCTATCATGACAGAGCGCGAATACCGTGAGCGCTTGCGTGAGTATGGTTATGGTTCATTCGTTGCCAAAATGGGTGCCGAAGCCATCCAAGACCTCTTGAAACAAGTAGATCTCGAAAAAGAAATTGCTGAACTCAAAGAAGAGTTGAAAACAGCTACTGGACAAAAACGTGTAAAAGCCATCCGCCGTTTGGATGTTTTGGATGCCTTTTACAAGTCTGGAAACAAACCTGAATGGATGATTCTCAACATCCTCCCAGTTATTCCGCCAGACCTTCGTCCAATGTTGCAGTTGGATGGTGGCCGTTTTGCCTCATCTGACTTGAACGACCTTTACCGCCGTGTTATCAACCGTAACAACCGTTTGGCTCGTTTGCTTGAGTTGAACGCACCAGGTATCATCGTTCAAAATGAGAAGCGTATGCTTCAAGAAGCGGTTGACGCTTTGATTGACAACGGTCGTCGTGGTCGTCCGATTACAGGACCAGGTAGCCGTCCACTGAAATCATTGAGCCACATGCTTAAAGGGAAACAAGGGCGCTTCCGTCAAAACTTGCTCGGTAAACGTGTTGACTTCTCAGGACGTTCCGTTATCGCCGTTGGTCCAACTCTTAAGATGTACCAATGTGGTGTGCCACGTGAAATGGCGATTGAGCTCTTTAAACCATTTGTGATGCGTGAAATCGTTGCGCGCGACATCGTGCAGAACGTCAAAGCGGCTAAACGCTTGGTGGAACGTGGAGACGAACGTATCTGGGATATTCTTGAAGAAGTAATCAAAGAACACCCAGTACTTTTGAACCGCGCACCGACCCTTCACCGTTTGGGTATCCAAGCCTTCGAGCCAGTCTTGATTGACGGTAAGGCCCTTCGCTTGCACCCACTTGTCTGTGAAGCCTACAATGCCGACTTTGACGGTGACCAAATGGCCATCCACGTACCGCTTTCAGAAGAAGCTCAAGCAGAAGCTCGTATCTTGATGTTGGCTGCTGAGCATATCTTGAACCCGAAAGATGGTAAACCAGTTGTTACTCCATCTCAGGACATGGTTTTGGGTAACTACTACTTGACCATGGAAGAAGCTGGTCGTGAAGGGGAAGGAATGGTCTTCAAAGACCGTGACGAAGCGGTTATGGCTTACCGTAATGGTTATGTTCACCTCCACTCACGTGTTGGTATTGCAACAGACAGCCTTAACAAACCATGGACAGAAGAGCAAAAACACAAGGTCTTGCTGACAACGGTTGGTAAAATCCTCTTCAACGACATCATGCCAGAGGGTCTGCCTTACTTGCAAGAACCAACAAATGCTAACTTAACAGAAGGTGTTCCAGCTAAATACTTCTTGCCGCTTGGTGGAGATATCAAGGAAGCAATCAGTAATCTTGAACTCAACCCTCCATTCAAGAAGAAAAATCTTGGGAATATCATCGCTGAAATCTTCAAACGTTTCCGTACGACAGAAACTTCTGCCCTACTTGACCGCATGAAGAACCTCGGTTACCACCACTCAACTCTTGCAGGTTTGACAGTGGGTATTGCCGATATCCCAGTTGTTGAAGACAAGGCTGAAATCATCGAAGAATCACACAAACGTGTAGAACAAATCACCAAACAATTCCGTCGTGGTATGATTACGGACGATGAACGCTATAACGCTGTTACAGCTGAATGGCGTGCAGCCCGTGAAAAATTGGAGAAACGTTTGGTTGCCAACCAAGATCCTAAGAACCCAATCGTTATGATGATGGACTCTGGAGCCCGTGGTAACATCTCAAACTTCTCACAGCTTGCCGGTATGCGTGGTCTGATGGCCGCTCCGAACGGACGTATCATGGAATTGCCAATCCTTTCAAACTTCCGCGAAGGTTTGTCAGTACTCGAAATGTTCTTCTCAACTCACGGTGCCCGTAAAGGTATGACCGATACGGCCCTTAAGACAGCCGACTCAGGTTACTTGACTCGTCGTTTGGTTGACGTTGCCCAAGACGTTATCATCCGTGAGGACGACTGTGGAACAGACCGTGGTCTCTTGATCCGTTCTATCGCAGAAGGAAAAGAGATGATCGAGTCTCTCGAAGAACGCCTCAACGGTCGTTACACTAAGAAAACTGTTAAACACCCAGAAACTGGTGCAGTGATCATCGGTCCAAATGAGTTGATTACAGAAGACAAGGCGCGTGAAATTGTCAATGCTGGTGTGGAAGAAGTGACTATCCGTTCCGTATTTACATGTAACACTCGTCATGGTGTCTGCCGTCACTGTTACGGTATCAACTTGGCGACTGGTGATGCGGTTGAAGTTGGTGAAGCAGTTGGTACAATCGCTGCCCAATCTATCGGGGAACCTGGTACACAGCTTACAATGCGTACCTTCCACACGGGTGGGGTTGCCTCAAATACCGATATCACTCAGGGTCTTCCTCGTGTCCAAGAAATCTTTGAAGCCCGCAATCCTAAAGGGGAAGCGGTCATCACAGAGGTTAAAGGACAAGTTACGGCTATCGAAGAAGATGCATCAACTCGTACTAAGAAAGTCTTTGTTAAGGGTGAAACTGGCGAAGGTGAATATGTCGTTCCATTTACAGCTCGTATGCGTGTTGAAGTTGGTGACCAAGTAGCGCGTGGTGCTGCTCTTACAGAAGGTTCTATCCAACCGAAACGTCTCCTTGCAGTTCGTGATGTCTTGTCAGTTGAAACCTACCTTCTCGGTGAAGTACAAAAAGTTTACCGTAGCCAAGGGGTAGAAATCGGTGACAA
>CAUVSV010000030.1:0-21476 GCA_963554735.1 Streptococcus oralis | reverse complement strand
TTTTGAGCAACCTGCGGCTAGCTTCCTAGTTTGCTCTTTGATTTTCATTGAGTATTAGAACATACATGGAGGTCGTCATGGATAATATCATCGATGTGTCAATTCCCGTTGCAGAAGTGGTGGATAAGCATCCAGAAGTCTTGGAAATCCTAGTGGAGCTGGGTTTTAAACCACTTGCTAATCCCTTGATGCGCAATACAGTCGGTCGCAAAGTATCGCTTAAGCAGGGTTCTAAGCTCGAAGGAACGCCCATGGACAAGATTGTCCGCACGCTAGAAGCAAACGGCTATGAAGTGATTGGATTAGACTAATGGCAGATGAACGGATTCATATCCTACGGGATATTTTGTTAGAATTGCATAATGGCGCCTCTCCTGAGTCGGTTCAGGAGCGTTTTGATGCGACCTTTACGGGTGTCTCAGCTATTGAGATTTCCCTCATGGAGCACGAGCTGATGAACTCAGACTCAGGTGTCACATTTGAAGATGTCATGGAACTCTGTGATGTCCATGCTAATCTTTTTAAAAATGCAGTAAAGGGCGTCGAAGTGGAAGATACTGAACACCCTGGCCATCCAGTTCGCGTCTTCAAGGATGAAAATCTAGCCTTCCGTGCTGCCTTGATTCGCATTCGGAGATTGTTAGATACCTATGAGTCTATGGAAGACGAGGAAATGCTGGCAGAGATGCGCAAGGGCTTGGTCCGTCAAATGGGGCTGTTGGGGCAATTTGATCTCCACTATCAGCGCAAGGAAGAGCTCTTTTTCCCCATCATGGAGCGTTATGGACACGATTCACCCCCTAAGGTTATGTGGGGAGTGGATGATCAGATCAGGGAACTCTTTCAGACAGCTCTAGCGACAGTCAAGGCACTACCAGAAGTGCCAATTAGCAAAGTAAAAGAAGATTTTGAAGCTTTTGCGACAGAGTTTGAAAGTATGATTTTCAAGGAAGAGTCCATCCTCCTCATGATTCTTCTTGAGTCCTTCACCCAGGATGACTGGATTCAGATTGCGGAGGAGAGCGATGCCTACGGCTATGCCATCATCCGTCCGTCAGAGAAATGGGTGCCAGAACGCCAGAGTTTCGTTGAGGAAAAGAGCTCAGAGGAGCCAGTACAACTAGACACGGCTGAAGGTCAAGTTCAGCAAGTTATCGATACACCAGAAGGACAGTTCACCATTACCTTTACCCCTAAGAACAAGGAAGCGGTACTGGACCGTCATAGTCAACAGCCTTTTGGCAATGGCTATCTCTCCGTCGAGCAGGCCAACCTCATCCTCAATCACCTCCCTATGGAGATTACCTTTGTCAATAAAGACGATATTTTCCAGTATTACAATGACAATGCGCCAGCTGATGAGATGATTTTCAAACGGACGCCATCCCAAGTCGGGCGCAATGTTGAACTCTGCCATCCGCCTAAGTACCTAGAAAAGGTGAAGGCTGTTATGAAAGGTCTTCGTGAAGGGGTCAAGGACAAGTATGAAATGTGGTTCAATTCTGAGTCGCGAGGTAAGTTTGTCCACATCACCTATGCTGCGGTACACGATGAGAACGGAGAATTTCAAGGCGTGCTAGAGTATGTTCAGGATATTCAGCCCTATCGTGAGATTGATACGGACTACTTCCGTGGATTAGAATAAGGAGAAGCAATGAGTTACGAACAAGAATTTATGAAGGAATTTGAAGCCTGGGTCAATACCCAGATCATGATCAACGACATGGCGCACAAGGAAAGTCAAAAAGTCTACGAAGAAGACCAAGACGAGCGTGCTAAAGATGCCATGATTCGCTACGAAAGTCGCTTGGATGCTTATCAGTTTTTGCTGGGTAAATTTGAAAACTTCAAAGCAGGCAAGGGATTCCATGACTTGCCAGAGGGCTTGTTTGGTGAGCGAAACTACTAATCGTTACAAATCAAAAAGTGCGTATGAACGCACTTTTTCTGTTTATACGTGATGTGTGTGTTTGGTGATCCATTGTTCCATTTTGATATGCAACCAGAATGAATAGATGCCCAAAGTGATGATGGTGAGCAAGAACCACTTGATCCAGTTCCCGAATAATTGAGAACCTGTTCCGTCAAAATAAAGGCGACGCCCATCGATGACAGTGTGCTTAACCTTCCAGTTTTGAATCATACAAACTGCCCATGGTGTAGCAATTCCAGCAGTAAATCCCATGATAAGCATGGCTAGGATAGCATGTCCAACGTAGCTCAAAAGACCGCCGTCAAAGTAACTTTCGTTATTCATATTGTTCTCCTTATCAGCTTTTTACGTGAATCAGTCTTGCACATTACTGCATATTTTATCAAGAAGTCGAATCATTGTCAAATTAGTTTGAAAGGAAAAAACGGCTAGATTTTTAAGGGGAATCTTATTTCCTTTCTTGATTTTTTGCCAAAATCTTGATAGAATATCTTTATTAAATCCTTGTCAGAGCAGGGATTTTTTATTGAAAGGATTTTATCATGTCAAAGAAACTCCAACGTAAAAAACAATTGCGAAATAGCCTCCGTCGTTCAGGTGCCTTTTCAAATACGGTGACCAAAGTTGTCGAAGAGACCAAGAAAGTCGTGAAACACGCAGAAAAATCTGCCAGCCAAGCAGGAAAAGTTGTCTCTAAAAAAGTGGAACAAGCAGTAGAAGCGACCAAGGAACAAGCTCAAAAAGTAGCCAATTCAGTAGAAGATTTTGCAGCGACTTTGGGTGGCCTCTCAGTAGACCGCGCTAAGACTTTCTATGATGAAGGCATCAAGTCGGCTTCTGATTTCAAAAACTGGACAGAAAAAGAACTCCTTGCCTTGAAAGGAATCGGCCCAGCTACGATCAAGAAATTAAAAGAACACGGAATCAGCTTCAAGTAATCTTCCTTGTCCCTTGCATTTCCGTCAAAAACTTGCTACAATAGAGCCATTAGAGGTGTTTTGAATCCCACATTTTACAGAAAGTGGCGGAGCTGAGAAGTCCACAAATGTGTCAGAACTGGTTGCTGATGGATGAAAATGAAATAAAAGTGTCTTTGTATATCCTTCAAAGACAAGAGTTGCGGGCCTGGCCCGAAATTGGGTGGTACCGCGGATAACACATTCGTCCCTGTCATGGATATGGCAGGGGCATTTTTTTATGGGAAGCGAGGGTTGAAGATGGAGCAAGCAGAATTACCAGAACGGTTAGAAACGGAACGCCTCGTCTTACGAGTCCGTACAGTGGCGGATGCCGAAGATATCCATGCCTACGCTAGTCTGCCAGAAGTTGCCTATCCAGCAGGCTTTTCCCCCGTCAAGACCTTGGAAGATGAGATTTCTTACCTGGAGCATATCCTTCCTGAGCGCAATCAAAGGGAAAATCTACCAGCTGGCTACGGCATTGTGGTCAAAGGGACTGATAAGGTCATCGGATCTGTTGATTTCAACCATCGGCACGAAGACGATGTACTGGAGATTGGCTATATCTTACATCCAGACTATTGGGGTCTAGGTTATGTTCCAGAAGCAGCGCGTGCCTTGATTGACCTAGCTTTTAAAGAATTGAATCTGCATAAGATTGAACTGACTTGTTTTGGCAACAATATCAAAAGTCAACGAGTCGCAGAGAAACTTGGCTTCACCCTCGAAGCTCGCATAAGAGACCGCAAAGATGCCCAAGGCAACCGCTGTGACAGTCTGATATATGGCTTGCTAAGGAGTGAGTGGGAGAGTTTTTAATGAGTAAGATATATTCTTGTTTTTATATGCTTTAAGGGAGACATGATGAGAAGTAGTCATAATCAAATATTAGATGCTTGGATTACAGTAGAACAATTATCAGAAGGGAATATTGAAAAAAGTGATTCTAAGTATAAGATTTTTCAAGGTGATGATTATCAATCAATATTAAAAGATTTTTTTAAACGTCAAAAATTAAAATCCAGTTCAGGGATTGCTGTTTATTGTGGAATTTTCCCTTTTCGAAAAATTATTGAAGTGTTAAGAGGCAAATACAATTTAAAGGCGACGGAGGAAGAATTGGGAAGAGCTTCTTATAAATTTACTTTTGCTCTATACTTTGATAAAGATTTGAAGTTCTTAGCTGATAAGTTTTTTTTAACCATGAGTGGGCAAATTTTCAAAAATGGGGAATTGCCTAAAGATTTCTTAATAGCAGAAAATGAGCTTCGAGAACAGTTAGGTCAGGCGTTTCTTGATGGAGAGTTCAATGAAGTTTTTAGTAAACTTCTCAAAAAGTATGAGATTTCACCAAGTGATTGCAGATATTATTTTGTTAAGAATTTTGCTGACGAAATAAATTTACATTCATTTTTTCTAAAGGATTTGAAATATGCAAAATCAATTTATAATGAAAATCTCAATCGTTATTTATCAGGATTCGATTCTGTAAGGGTTAATCTGGACGGCAATAAAGAATCATCCTATTTTAATCCCAAAGATTTAGAAACTATACTTGAACCGAAAAATTATCCATTAGGAAGATTTCCTAGTAACCCTAAATATGCTCTTTCCATGATGCAACAAGTAGCTGTAAATTTAGCTTCGAATGTGGATGAAGATATGAGAAGTGTCAATGGTCCTCCGGGGACTGGTAAAACGACACTTTTAAAAGATATTTTTGCAGATTTGGTAACGGAACAGGCGAGAATTATTAGTGAATTATCGGCTCCTAAGCTTAAAGGGAATCTAGTTTGTCATGACAAACTAGATCTTATTGCAAAATTACCAAAAGAAATTGCAGAAAAAGGAATCGTAGTTGCAAGTTCTAATAATGGTGCTGTTAAAAATATTGTTAATGAATTACCCCAAGGAAAAGAAATTTATCAGAAATTAAATTGGTTAGATGAATTAAAGAAAATTGATTATTTTGCTGAAATCAGTAATGATTTATTGTTAGAAGATGAAAATGTTTCTAACGACAAAAAATATTGGGGATTGTTTTCGATAGAAGGTGGAAAAAAACAGAATAGAGACCGTCTGCAAAATGTTTTAAAAGCAATACGACAAGAGTTGAATTCGGATAAATTTCAATCGAATCCATCAGTATACGAAGAGTTTAAAATTCAATATCAGAAGCTATTTGATAAAAGAGAAAAGATGCAAGATATAGCAGATAAGATTCGATTGCATGTAAAATTGAAAAATGCTTACCAGCAGGTTGAGATAGAGTTTCATCAGGATGATGCCCAAAGATGTTCAGAACTATCTAAAATACGGGATAAACATATTCAATTAGAAAATAGTAAAAAGGAAATAGAATCTGAGCTGTTTGAGCATGAGCGTCTTATTTCTATGTTAAATGTTAACAAACAGATAGCAGCACAAGATGTTGAGTTGATAAAATTACAAGCTCCACGTTTCTTATGGTTAAAAAGACTTTTCACACCATCGAAATTAGATACTTATTTTACGAGATTGAATCAAGCGCATGAAAGTCTAAAAGCAGAACTGAAGAAAGTACATGATGAAAGTCAATATTGCCACGGTTTGCAAAAAGAGATAAAAATGCATGAACTTGAATTAAATCAATTGAGTCAAAGGCAACAGAGGTATAATGAATGGAAATCTAAACAAGAAGATAAATTAATTCGTCATCAGGAAAAAATTTTGAAATTACAATCGGAACTTGCTACATACCCTATTAAAAAGTTGAATTTTTCTGTTCCATATGAAGAATTACAAGTATCAAATTTTTGGTTTGATGATGACTATCGAGAAGAGCAGAGTCGTTTGTTTATTAAAGCACTGGCAGTTAGGAAGCAATTTATATATGACAATAAAAAGCATTTTGAAAAAGCATTATGGATTTGGGAGAAGCCTCAAAACTATTCAATGAGAGATAATGCTAGTGATTTATATAAAGCTGCGTGGGATTGGGTCAATTTCACTGTTCCAGTTATTAGTACAACTTTTGCAAGCTTTAATTCCATGTTTCGGTGTTTGCCTGAAAATAGTATCGGTAATGTATTTATTGATGAAGCTGGTCAGGCATTACCTCAAGCAAGTGTGGGGGCTATTTTTAGAAGTAAACGTATTATGGCTGTTGGAGATCCTTCTCAAATACAACCAGTACAGACTATGGATAAAAATATTTTAGGATTTTTAGCACAGCACCACAAGATAGCCACTAAATATCTTGTATCATCAACGCAAGAATTGATGGATTCTGCTAGTAGATATGGTTTTAAAAAACAAGATGGGACATGGATAGGACTTCCTCTCTGGGTTCATCGTCGTTCTAGTGATCCGATGTTCAGTATTTCCAATAAAATTTCTTATGATAATTTAATGGTTCAAGGAAAGGAAGAAGCTCGAGGTCTGGGAGAATGGTTTGACGTTGGTGGAGGTGCTAAGGATAAATTTGTTCCTGAGCAAGCTGATTATTTGAAAGAAGAGTTGCAGAAAAGACATGAGGAATTTGATGATATTTATGTCATTACTCCTTTTAAAAATGTATCGGTTCAACTAGCAAAAGAACTAGATAAAATCGGTTTCACAAAGCGGGAAAATGGGAAACCTATAAATGTAGGGACGGTACATACTTTCCAAGGAAAAGAAAATAAGATTGTATATTTTGTGCTTGGAGCAGATAATATGAGTGAGGGGGCTGCTCGCTGGGCTGTCTCTGAACCCAATATTTTAAACGTTGCAGCGACTAGAGCTAAAGAAGAGTTTTATATTATTGGAAATAAATCTCTTTACAAAGCCACACAGAGCCCTATTATAAGAGATACTATTGACATTTTAGATGCTTATCAAAGTAGCTTAGAAATTAACTAGAAAGGACAAACACATGTCTAAAGAACTTTCACCTAAATACAATCCAGCCGAGGTTGAGGCTGGTCGTTACCAAAAATGGCTTGATACCGATGTTTTCAAGCCTTCAGGAGATCAAAAAGCTAAGCCTTATTCTATCGTGATTCCACCACCAAACGTTACAGGTAAACTTCACCTTGGTCACGCTTGGGATACGACTTTGCAAGATATCATCATCCGTCAAAAACGTATGCAAGGCTTTGATACACTTTGGCTTCCAGGGATGGACCATGCGGGTATTGCGACTCAGGCTAAGGTTGAGGAACGTTTGCGTGGTGAGGGCATTAGCCGTTATGACCTCGGTCGTGAGAAATTCCTCGAGAAAGTCTGGGAATGGAAAGACGAATATGCCACTACCATCAAGGAACAATGGGGCAAGATGGGGCTCTCTGTAGACTACTCTCGTGAGCGTTTCACTCTTGACGAAGGTTTGTCAAAAGCCGTTCGCAAGGTCTTTGTGGACCTTTACAAGAAAGGCTGGATCTACCGCGGTGAGTTCATCATCAACTGGGATCCAGCAGCTCGCA
This sequence comes from Streptococcus oralis, assembly GCA_963554735.1. GTDB lineage: Bacteria > Bacillota > Bacilli > Lactobacillales > Streptococcaceae > Streptococcus > Streptococcus oralis_CX. Next base: position 14,139 of record CAUVSV010000030.1, on the reverse strand, counting down.
CAGCACTTTCTGATATCGAGGTGATTCACAAGGATGTCGAAGGTGCCTTCTACCATATGAATTACATGCTGGAAGATGGCTCACGCGCCCTTGAAGTTGCGACAACTCGTCCTGAAACTATGTTTGGGGACGTTGCGGTTGCGGTCAATCCAGAAGACCCACGCTACAAGGACTTGATTGGTAAAAACGTCATCCTTCCAATCGCTAATAAATTGATTCCAATCGTTGGGGACGAGCACGCAGACCCTGAGTTTGGTACTGGTGTCGTGAAAATCACACCTGCCCACGATCCAAACGACTTCTTGGTTGGTCAACGTCATAACTTGCCACAAGTTAACGTCATGAACGAGGACGGAACCATGAATGACTTGGCCTTCGAATTTGCCGGCATGGACCGTTTTGAAGCTCGTAAGGCAGTCGTTGCTAAGTTGGAAGAAATCGGTGCCCTCGTTAAAATCGAAAAACGTGTTCACAGTGTTGGTCACTCAGAGCGTACAGGTGTGGTGGTTGAGCCACGCTTGTCTACGCAGTGGTTCGTAAAAATGGACCAATTGGCTAAAAATGCCATTGCTAACCAAGATACTGATGATAAGGTAGAATTCTACCCCCCTCGTTTCAACGATACCTTCCTCCAATGGATGGAAAATGTCCACGACTGGGTCATCTCTCGTCAGCTCTGGTGGGGTCACCAAATCCCTGCTTGGTACAATGCTGAGGGTGAAATATATGTCGGCGAGGAAGCTCCAGAAGGTGATGGATGGACTCAGGACGAAGACGTCTTGGATACGTGGTTCAGTTCGGCTCTTTGGCCATTCTCTACCATGGGCTGGCCGGATGTCGACTCAGAAGACTTTAAACGTTATTATCCAACATCAACTTTGGTGACTGGTTATGATATTATTCCGTTCTGGGTGTCTCGGATGATTTTCCAAGGTTTGGAATTTACTGGCAAGTCGCCATTCAAAAATGCCTTGATTCATGGCCTTATTCGTGATGAGCAAGGACGCAAGATGTCTAAATCTCTCGGTAACGGGATTGATCCAATGGATGTTATTGATAAGTACGGAACAGATAGCCTTCGTTGGTTCCTTTCAAACGGTTCTGCACCAGGGCAAGACGTGCGCTTCTCTTACGAGAAAATGGATGCTTCATGGAACTTCATTAACAAGATTTGGAACATCTCTCGCTACATCCTCATGAACAATGAAAGATTGACTCTTGAGCAAGCAACTGCCAATGTGGAAAAAGTTATCAACAAGGAAGCTGGAAACGTTACTGACCGCTGGATTCTCCACAACCTTAATGAAACCATCGGCAAAGTTACTGAAAACTTTGACAAGTTTGAGTTTGGTGTGGCTGGACACATCCTCTACAACTTCATCTGGGACGAGTTTGCAGACTGGTACGTTGAGTTGACCAAGGAAGTCCTTTATAGCGATAACGAAGAAGAGAAAGTCATCACACGTTCTGTTCTCCTTTATACTTTGGACAAGATTCTTCGTCTCCTTCACCCAATCATGCCATTCGTGACAGAGGAAATCTTTGGGCAAATCTCAGAAGGCTCTATCGTTACAGCGGAATACCCAACTGTTAACCCAGCCTTTGAAGACCTTGCTGCCCACACTGGTGTCGAAAGCCTCAAAGACTTGATCCGTGCTGTTCGTAATGCGCGTGCCGAAGTAAACGTAGCACCAAGCAAGCCAATCACCATCCTTGTGAAGACAAGCGATAGCGACTTGGAAGCCTTCTTTAACAGCAATGTCAACTACATCAAACGCTTCACAAATCCAGAACACTTGGAAATCGCATCAAACATTCCTGCACCTGAACTCGCTATGTCAAGCGTCATCACAGGAGCAGAAATCTACCTGCCACTCGCAGAACTCCTCAATGTCGAAGAAGAACTCGCTCGTCTCGACAAGGAACTGGCTAAATGGCAAAAAGAACTGGATATGGTCGGCAAGAAGCTCTCTAACGAACGCTTCGTAGCCAACGCCAAACCAGAAGTCGTCCAAAAAGAACGCGACAAACAAGCTGACTACCAAGCGAAATACGACGCGACAGTCGCACGTATTGATGAGATGAAGAAGTTGGTGAAATAAACTATAAACCTCGGCAATTTGCTGGGGTTTTTGGTATAATGAAGTGTATTAAGTAAATAAAGAGGGGTGATGTTAATGTTTGATTTTAAAACTAGTCTTAAGTTTAGGTTGGCGTATTTTATATCTTCATTTCTTCCTTCTTATATTTTTATTATGATAATAACGTATATTCAGTATGTTGAAAGTAGTAAGAGAATGATTCCCAGTTTAGTTATTACTTCTAAAAAAATTGTGTTTATAGTTTTGATATTTCTGACATTGATTGCTTTTTATAGTCTTTATATAATTCTGAGAAAAATCAAAGAAGAGTATGATACTTTTAGGACAAATAGGGCTAATCAAAGAGGAAAGCTTGAGAAAGAATATAATTCTGGAATTAGGGACTTTTTATTAAGTGTTTTACTTCCAGTAATAACAACGATTTTTATAGATGAAAAACCAATTTCAGGATTGGTTTCAATCGTATTAATTCAATTTACATTAATGTACTTTTATTTTCGTTCTACCGATATATTACCTAATATTCCATTGTTATTTACAGGGTATTATATTGTAAAAGGAAAAGTAGGGGAGAAGGGGATGTTATTTTTTGTACCACGTAAAATGTTACTTAATGTATTAGGGAAAGAAGTGTATTTTGCATATTTGGGTGGCAGTGATAGTAACACTGTAATTGTAAAGGATAAGGAATGATTATATGGTTCAAGATATTAATAACAGTGAATTATTAGCGATTGTATTAGTCGATGTACATGATATAAATAATACAAAGAAACGCAAATTAAATTTAACAGAAAACAGTTTAGACACTTTTTGTAAAGCATTGGAAAGAACGAAGGACGAGAAGTTACCTGATTATGATGGTGACGGGGAAACATTTAAGTCATCAAAACGATTTAAAATTCGTAATTTGAAAGAAGATCAGTTGTACTCTTTCTTGATTTCAGAAGTGAATGTTGATTTATCTAAGATTGATTGTTTAGAAGGGATAGATAAAATTGGGAAAGATTTTGACCCTTCTTTAGTATATTATTATTTCGAAAATAGAGATGCTGAGGGAGAATCGACAAGCGTAAGAATTGCTAAATTAAATAAAAATTGGATTGCGAAGGAACAATTTCTTATACGGTGGCCATTTCATCTAAAAAAGAAAACAGGATCAAGAGATGATATTTCAATGAATGTTGATGAGATTAAAGATAGTATTGTATTACCTTTAAAAAACTATTTAGCTGAAATATTTTCTAAAAAGAATGATGAAGATAATATGGTTTATACTTTAAACGTATTCAAAGCTATTGAATTGGATGAATCATATAATTTATCTAATATAATTAGTATTTTCGCTGATTCCGTGATAGAAAAATTTGAGAACAGATCTTTTAAATTAACGAAGGACGCTGTTACAGTTGAATTTGAAAATGATATATCGGAGATAAAAAGTGAAATAAAAAAAGATTTTCGAATTAGAAACGCAATATCAAGGTTTTCGGGCAGAAGCAATCGAACTATTAATTCAATTGATAAAAATAGCTTAAAAGATGCTATAGATAAATTAAAAGAGTACTCTAAAAATAATTCAAAAAGCACTTTCTCAGAGAATAATATCCCTAGTTTAAACAATGGAAAACTTCTAGTTTCTAAGGAGCAGATTGCTATATTTACAGCTTTATTAGATAATAACGTTGTAGAAAGAATACTAAATGGAACTATTGAAATAGAATTCTTTAATTAAAAGGAATCTACACATAATAAAATAAATTAATTCGTGTCCGTATCTAGCCACCCATCGACACCATCGGCTGGGTAGCAAAGAAATAAAAAGTCCTGTCACTTTCTCCCATTTAACCTTTGACTATTCCGCAAAATTATCGTACAATAAAGAGTACATGATAAAATGAGGTCAGAGTCTGTTCGCTCTGGCGATAGTAGTAAAAATGAGGAGAAACGCTTTGGAATTAGAAGTATTTGCTGGGCAAGAAAAAAGTGAACTATCTATGATTGAGGTAGCGCGTGCTATCTTGGAACTTCGTGGTCGCGATCATGAGATGCATTTTAGTGATCTTGTAAACGAAATTCAAAACTACCTTGGAACATCAAACAGCGATATCCGCGAAGCTTTGCCTTTGTTCTACACAGAGTTGAACTTTGACGGTAGCTTCATCTCTCTTGGAGACAACAAATGGGGGCTTCGTTCTTGGTATGGTGTAGACGAAATTGACGAAGAAATCATCGCTCTTGAAGAAAGTGACGACGATGAAGTAGCACCAAAAGCTAAGAAAAAACGTGTCAATGCCTTTATGGATGGTGATTCAGATGCCATTGACTACAATGCGGATGATCCAGAAGACGAGGACGCTTACGAAGCAGACCCAGCTCTTTCATATGATGATGAAAATCCAGATGATGAGAAAAATGAAGTGGAAGCTTACGATGCAGAGATCAACGAAATCGCTCCTGATGACTTGGGTGAAGACGTGGATCTCAACGAAGAAGACGACGAGTTTTCTGACGATGACACTGAAACGAGTGAAGAAGAGTAAAAGACTTCACAAAGGAGATCGCCTGATCTCCTTTTTTGTTCCTTGAGCAGGTCATCCGTTGGGATGCGTATCTTTAGTTGGTTTTCTGAAAGTAATCTTCTTATTTTCAGGTTTTACCGATTCGGGTTGACAAATGTTCTGCTTTGAGGTATTATATTGTTCGGGCACCTCTTTTAGAGGTCGGGGCTCCCTAGTTACTAGGGAGCTATTTTTGTTTTTCAGGAAGTTTTCTTGAAAAGTCGTTATTCATAAGGGTCTTGTTTTCTATCTCCCCTCGTAGTTAACAAGACCTTGAGCATTTTAGGAAGAGGAATCTATGTCTACGAAATATATTTTTGTAACTGGTGGTGTGGTATCGTCTATTGGGAAAGGGATTGTCGCAGCAAGTCTGGGGCGTCTCTTGAAAAACCGTGGTCTAAAAGTAACCATTCAAAAGTTTGACCCTTATATCAATATCGATCCGGGAACCATGAGTCCTTACCAGCACGGGGAAGTCTTTGTGACAGATGATGGAGCTGAGACAGATTTGGACTTGGGTCACTATGAACGCTTCATAGATATCAATCTCAACAAATATTCCAATGTGACAACTGGTAAAATCTACAGTGAAGTTCTTCGTAAGGAACGTCGTGGTGAATACCTTGGTGCAACTGTCCAAGTCATTCCTCATATCACAGATGCTTTGAAAGAAAAAATCAAGCGTGCTGCTGTAACGACTGACTCTGATGTCATTATCACAGAGGTTGGTGGAACAGTTGGAGATATCGAATCCTTGCCATTTTTAGAGGCCCTTCGTCAGATGAAGGCAGATGTGGGGGCAGATAACGTCATGTACATCCATACAACCTTGCTTCCATACCTCAAGGCTGCTGGTGAGATGAAGACCAAGCCGACTCAGCATTCTGTAAAAGAATTGCGTGGTTTGGGAATCCAGCCAAATATGTTGGTCATTCGTACAGAAAAACCAGCTGGTCAAGGAATTAAAAATAAACTAGCTCAGTTCTGTGACGTAGCACCAGAAGCTGTTATCGAGTCTTTGGATGTCGAACACCTTTACCAAATTCCATTGAACTTGCAGGCGCAAGGCATGGACCAAATTGTCTGTGATCATTTGAAACTAGATGCACCAGCAGCGGATATGACAGAGTGGTCAGCCATGGTGGGCAAGGTCATGAACCTGAAGAAACAAGTCAATATTTCCCTTGTCGGTAAGTATGTGGAGTTGCAAGATGCCTACATCTCAGTGGTTGAAGCCTTGAAACACTCTGGTTATGCCAACGACGCAGAAGTGAAGATCAATTGGATCAATGCCAATGATGTGACAGCAGAGAATGTAGCAGAATTCTTGTCAGATGCGGACGGAATCATCGTGCCAGGCGGTTTTGGCCAACGTGGTACGGAAGGAAAAATTCAAGCCATTCGCTATGCGCGTGAGAATGATGTTCCAATGTTAGGTGTCTGCTTGGGAATGCAGTTAACTTGTATCGAATTTGCTCGTCACGTTTTAGGTCTTGAAGGTGCCAATTCTGCAGAGCTTGCACCAGATACAAAATACCCTATCATTGATATCATGCGTGATAAGGTTGATGTTGAGGATATGGGGGGAACCCTTCGTTTGGGACTTTATCCATCTAAGTTGAAACGTGGCTCTAAGGCAGCAGCTGCTTATCATGATCAAGAAGTGGTGCAACGCCGTCACCGTCACCGTTATGAGTTTAACAACGCCTTCCGTGAGCAGTTTGAGGCAGCAGGTTTTGTTTTCTCAGGAGTTTCTCCAGACAATCGTTTGGTCGAAATTGTGGAAATTCCTGAAAATAAATTCTTTGTGGCTTGTCAGTATCACCCTGAACTTTCCAGCCGTCCAAACCGTCCAGAAGAACTCTACACTGCCTTTGTCACTGCAGCAGTTGAAAATAGTAACTAGTTATCTTCCAATCTCTGAGAGCAATCTCAGAGATTTTTTAAATGCCTTGCTCGTATACGGCTTCCCTATTTGTCCTAGAGGTCTTTTTGTGTTACAATGAATGGTATGAAAGCTAAGAAATTATGGATGACTGGCTTGACTGTGGCTGGTCTAAGTGCCCTTGCTTTAGGGGCTAAAAAAGCAGCAGATAACCACAAACTTATGAAGACTCAAGAAGAGTTGACCGCTATCGTGCGCGAACTTTTCTCAGATATGGGTGAGATTGCGACTCTCTATGTTCAAGTCTACGAAAGTAGTCTAGAGCGACTCGTTGGAGGAGTCATTTTCGAGGATGGTCGTCACTATACCTTTGTCTATGAAAATGAAAATCTGGTCTATGAGGAGGAAGTCTTATGATTATTCCCAATAGTATAGAAGAACTAGCAAGTTTTGTCGAACAAGATGGCAAGAAGGTCTTCCTTTTTGTGGCAGACTGGTGTGGCGATTGTCGTTATATCTATCCATCCTTGCCAGAGATTGAGGAGACCAATCCAGAGTTCACATTTATTCGAGTGGACCGAGACCAGTATCTGGATCTGGCCAAACTCTGGGATGTGTACGGTATTCCTAGTCTTGTTGTGCTAGAAAAGGACAAGGAAATCGGTCGTTTTGTCAATCGCGACCGTAAAAGCAAGCAACAAATTAACGACTTTTTAGCAGGACTGAAATAGGAGAAAAAGGAAACAATGATTTTTACATATAATAAAGAGCATGTTGGCGATGTCCTTATGATCATCGTGAAAAATAGTGGCGATGCCAAGTTGGACGTGGAGCGCAAAGGTAAAGTAGCCCGTGTTTTCCTCAAAGAAAATGGAGAAACAGTAGCTTGGAATATTTTCGAAGTTTCAAGTTTGTTTGAAATTGCAGAGCGTGGTCAAGTCTTTTTGACAGATGAGCAAGTAGAATGTTTGAACCAAGAATTGCGAGCGGAAGGCTTTACAGAAGAAATTGTCAATGACAAGGAATCTAAGTTTGTCGTCGGTGAGATTGTTGAGATGGTAGCCCATCCAGATAGCGACCACCTCAACATCTGTCAAGTGGCCGTTGCAAGTGATAAGACAGTGCAAATCGTTGCAGGGGCTCCCAATGCGCGTGTTGGGTTGAAAACCATTGTAGCTCTTCCTGGAGCGATGATGCCCAAAGGCAATCTCATTTTCCCAGGCGAACTTCGCGGTGAAAAGAGTTTTGGGATGATGTGCAGTCCTCGTGAATTGCATCTACCAAATGCTCCGCAAAAACGTGGGGTTATTGAATTATCAGAAGACCAAGTTGTCGGAACTCCATTTGACCCAGCCAAACACTGGACGGCCTAGGAAGTTGTCAGTATCTGATAGACCAGATAGAAGGAAATAAGATGGCAAAAAATATAGTGATTACAGGGGCGACCTCAGGAATCGGTGAAGCGATTGCGCGTGCTTATCTGGAGCAGGGGGAGAATGTCGTTCTAACAGGGCGACGGACAGACAGACTAGAGACTCTCAAGTCAGAGTTTGCAGAAACTTTTCTTAATCAAACAGTTTGGACTTTTCCTCTGGATGTGACGGATATGACCATGGTAAAGACTGTCTGTGCAGATATTTTAGAAACGATAGGTCAGATTGATATCTTGGTCAATAATGCTGGACTGGCTCTTGGCTTGGCTCCCTATCAAGACTATGAAGAGCTGGATATGCTGACTATGCTAGATACCAATGTCAAAGGTTTGATGGCAGTCACTCGTTCTTTCTTGCCTTCCATGGTTGCGGCAAATCAAGGTCATATCATCAATATGGGGTCAACGGCAGGAATCTACGCCTATGCGGGTGCAGCGGTCTATTCAGCTACCAAGGCTGCTGTCAAGACTTTTTCAGATGGTCTTCGGATTGATACGATTGCAACGGACATCAAGGTGACAACTATTCAACCGGGGATCGTTGAAACAGATTTTTCTACAGTACGTTTTCATGGTGACAAAGAGCGGGCTGCGAAGGTTTATCAGGGAATCGAAGCCTTGCAGGCACAAGACATCGCAGACACTGTTGTCTATGTGACTAGTCAACCCCTTCGTGTGCAGATTACAGATATGACCATTATGGCCAATCAACAGGCGACAGGTTTCATGGTGCATAAAAAATAAAAAATTTCTTCGAAAAGTTACAAATTTCTGTAACTTTTTTTGATTCCCTGCGAATAGATAAGTAGGAGGAAGAAAAATGTATAATAAAGTTATCATTATCAATTTGACTAAAATACAAAAATAGCGCTAAACCCTTAAAAGTCTAGCGTTATCGTCATTTCTTCTTTGGTTACAACAATCTCATTTATGACAGATTTTACAATTTTTGAAGCATCTTCATAGCCTAGTTTTTCGGGGTTAAAATCCTTTAAAAGTCTAGCAAGTTTTCGTTGTCTTAGGTTGATCGTGTTCTTCTTTTTGTTTTCTAATTGTTCTTCTAAAAACGCTTTTTCGATTTTTAGTTTTTCGTTTTTTGCATTGAGTTCTTTTCGTGTTATGATCTCGTCCAAGTATAATTCGGTCAACTTATCAAGCCGATTATTTAACTTCTTAAGTTGCTCTCTTATTTCTTCGACTTTCATTGTTTCATCATTTTTAGCAAGCGTTTCTTTGCGATACTTCGGTTCGAGTTTTATTTTTGATAATCTTTCAATGACTTTCTCTTCCAGCTCTTGCTTATCATACCATTTTGAGTTACATCTTTTTGACTTGTCTTTATCAAACCTATGTCTGCATTGATAGCGTTGATACGCTTTCCCTTTTCGATTTTTTGAAGTAACGTATAGACCTAGCGAACCGCCACAATATCCGCATTTTAGCAAACCAGAGAGCATATATTTTGCCTGGAATGGCCTTGGATTGTTGTTTCTTTTCAGGGCATCTATCTGCCTTTTTTTAAGTTCTAACTGCACAAGGTCAAATAATTCTTGAGAGATAATCGGTTCATGCTGCCCCTCGTATTTCTGCCCTCTATATTTCACGATACCGAGATATGTTTCATTTTTGAGTAGATATTTTGTTATCGTTTCGCCCCAGGGCCTTTTTCGTCCAACGTGACCTTCAGCATTTAAGTCTCTGATGATCTTGACTACTGACTTCCCGTTTAGATACTCATTGAAGATACGGTTGACAATGAGCGCTTGAGTTGGATTGACCGATAAGATGCCAGTTTCTTTTGAGTAGTCATATCCGAATGGAATTGTCGTCCATGACATTGCTTTCCCTTTTTTTGCACGTCCTTCTTTGCCTAAGATCATACGTTCTTTTATCTGCTCACGCTCAAGCTGGGCGAATACTGAAAGCATACCAATCGAAGCTTTGCCAAAAGGAGTGGAAGTGTCAAAGTTTTCTTGCAAGCTGATAAAAGCAACGTCATTTTTCAAAAATACATCTTCAATTAAAAAAAGTGTATCTTTCTGGCTTCGGCTTAACCTATCCAGCTTATAGACTAGCACAATATCAAATCTTTTTCTTTTTGTATCGTTAATCAAGCGCTCTAATTCAGGTCTTTTTGTGTTTGATCCTGAAAACCCACCGTCAACATAGACATCGTAGATTTTCCAGTCTTTGATTTTGCAGTAGGCTTCCAGTTTGTCTTTCTGCTCGTCGATTGAGTAGCCTTCTTCAGCCTGATAAGAAGTTGAAACCCTGACATATATAGCCACTTTATTCGTTGTTTTCATTGAATTTGTACCCCTTTTTTGATAAAATGGGTATAGTAAAGAGGGCTTTTTAATGCCTATCTTTCTATACATCATGCCTCACGCTCTCGGTCGCCAAACTTCTGAGCGTGGGGCTTTTTTGTTTGCAACTATATCTATTTGAGAAACAGTTGGCTTTATTCTTTTGATAAGTGTTGTTGAAGAATTAAGGCCACGTTAGCTTTCTCTTCTTCTGTCATAGGTGGTTCATTTGGGTCATCCACTGAAAACTCGATAGCATGCCACTTATCATTGACTCTAATCCACTCTCTTCGTCTATGGCATTGACAATCTAGGTTGTGTTTAATCACTTCCATTGGTCTGTTTTCGCTACTCATGTTATCCCTCCCGATAAATGTCCACGACTTCACCAATAATTCGGAAGTCGGTGTCTGGTGTGATTGGCATATCCTTGTAAGCTGGGTTTAAGCTATGTAGGTAGGCTTGGTCTTTATCAATAACAAGCTGCTTGATATAAGCATCGCCGTTGTAGTTGAATACGCCGATAACGCCATCATTCAAGTCCACGCTTGTCTGAATGAATACCAGATCACCATCGTGATAGTCAGGCTCCATGGAGTCACCTTTGATGGGGATGACAAAGTCAGCATCAATATCTACTGGCAACTCTATCCGTTCCACTCGCACATCGTTCAAATACTGTCCTGTACCTGCTGAAGCTGGGTGATCGTAATAGTCGTAGCTATAGACCTGAATAGCCTCAGACACTTCGGTTGGTTGACTTTGCTGATACGTTTCGCTGTTTGCTTTTTGGCTCTCCCAAAGATCCTCAGAGGTCCGTAGTACGATTTTCTTATTATCAGTGTTTAATTTTCGAGCCGTATTTGTAATTTTTTCTAAAAGGGAGTCTGATGGTTGTGCGGTAGAAATCTTATTTTCAATAAGGTCGGATTTATTTATATTGAAATAGTTTGCCAGAAGTTCAATTTTACCAATCCGAGGATAAGTTATTCCTTTCAACCAATCGCGAACAGTGGTGTATTTTAAATCCAAGTCTGCGCATAATGTGTTTCTATCTACCCCTTTTTGTTCCATGTAGAAACTCAGATTATTGGCAAAAATTTTTTTGTTTTCGATTTTCATTTCCGCTCCTCCTTATATAGTATATTTTACGGCAAAAACGCAAAAAAGTAAAGAATAAAATAAAAAATTGCGAAAAAAACGCAAAAAACACTTGACATTGCGGTTAAACCGCAGTATAATATAATCAAGCTTAAGGAAATAACAAAAACAAACAGGAGAAAAACAATGACTAAAGAATTTACAACACAAGAACAAATCGCACTAGCAAAAGAAATCTTACAAGTTAAGAATCGCAGAGAACGCTCTCTTAAACTTGGAGAAATCCTAGATCGTGAAAAACTATCATCAGATGATATGTACGAATTGTATAACACGCTATTGACAGCAATCAGAGTTTACGGTGACGTCATCGGATTTGATGACAAGGACTTTCAAGAAATGGCTCTTACAATCTTGGTTCTTGAAAAGGTTGAAGAAGTGAAAGAAACTAGGGTAGCGTAGAGGGGCGCGATTCCCCTCCTAGTTATTGCTCATAGAGCGAAAATAATAGAGAAAGGAGTAGAAAGATGAATGAACTCAAAAAACCTCAACGAAGTAAGGGGGAGGAAGAACTTGAGGAATAAAAAAGTCTTGGCCTACTTTACACTAGGTCAAGACCTGCACACTTTGATAAGGTTTCACAGTCGGTGTAAAGCGACTGGTTGAAACTTCGCTGGTCATGCGTCCAGCACTGCAATCAACGTGGTTTGGCTAGTCTTTGAGTGCCGCCCGGTAGTTGTCTGTCAGACCCGCTATAAGCAGAGCTGCAGTCCCTCTTATAGTCAGCGACAGGCTCCGTGCAGTCACACTCGCAGTAAAAACGTGTTGGTTACCTAGCCAAACTGAATCACTGAACCACAGTCCCCTTCAAAAATTTTGCCAATTTGCATCAGCTCCTTTCTTGTTAAGGATAATATAACTATATACTGTTTTTGAAGGGGTTACATCGGTCTTAAGACTGATTTTTGGAGACAATCATGGAAGATAAAATCATCGAACTTGCTGACTACTTCATCAGCGAAAACACAACGTACAGAGAAGCTAAAATAGCGTGTGAGAAGCTATTGAGACAAGTCAGCCATGAGATAGAACTCAGGGCGCTGGAAAGTAAGACGAGGGCAAATGAAAACTAACAGAACTGTGTCAGTAAAAACATCAGATCACGATGTACTATTGACGGCGAGAAAAAACCACCCTGCTGTATTCGTCGATGGAATGTTTCTGGACGGAGTTGAGCGAGTGGAATTTACCAGTCATTTTCTAGAGAGTTGTGAAGTCGTTCTTACGTTCAATGAACGAGTAGAAAACAATCCTTTCCCTTTAAATGAGGTCAGTCTATTAGAAAAGTTATTTGGTCAGACTTCAGACGGGCAATCCTTACGGGATATTGTCTTGCAAACTCTTGAAGATGATAGTTAGTATCTAAGCCATCAAAAAATGATACATGTATGCTGAAGCTTTCTTTTCCGTCTTTCTTGGCTCTTTCGTACTCTTTGCCAAGGACAATCAGAGAAGCTTCTAATTGATAATCAGTCATAACATCACCTCCTTTCTGACTACATTATAGCAGAAAGGCGAGGAACAAATAGAAAAATAAGGAGGTAGGAACGTGCCGAAAATGACATTAAAAACACTAAGGACACTCAAAAATTGGAGACAAAGTGATGCGGCAGAAGCTGTGAATGTATCAGTTGATACTTGGGGCCATTGGGAACGTGGGGTAACAGAACCTAGTGTCTCAAAAGCATATCAAATCGCTAGTGTTTTCGAGGTCTCAGTAGATGATATTATTTTTTTGCCCGAAGTTGCGGTTTAACCGCAAATAAAAAGATAGAAAGGAGCAAGAATGACACAATTGAAGCTAAGTATTAAACCCAAGCAGGAACCTACTGAAGGTCAATCTCTTAATTCGTCAGGCTACTCAGTAAAAATCAATGATTGGGAGCTTGGTCGTGGAGTTACTGGTCTTAGGTTGGAAATGCCTGCTGACAGAAAACCAAAAATCACTATCACAGCAATTCCAGATGTAATTGAAATCGATGCGACAGTGATTGCTGAAATTCAGAATTTACAGTCTGAATGCGATATAGAATCCTGAGAAATCTTCTTCGAGATGTCCTGAAATTTGACCAGTTGAGATTAGTTTCTTAGCGGTATCTCTAAAATCATCTTGATCAAATTCTTCAGAGCGGAAATCATGAGAAGTTCCAACTGGAACGGTTGGCTCCAGTTTAGCAAATTCTAGGATTTTGTCAGCTATATTTTTATCAAATGACATGACTTTACCCCCTTTCTTGCTTACATTATAGCAGAAAGAGATTGAGAAAAATAGAAAGGAGAAAGAATGGTTGAAAATAAGCGAAGTCAAAAACAATGCTTTCTATCAGTTCCCTCAGTGGTTGCTTGATGAAGATTACAAGGATTTAAGCCTGAGGGCGAAAGTTATGTATATGTTGATTTTTGATAGACGTACATTGTCTATTCAAAATAAATGGCACGATAAAAATGGCAACGTGTTTGTTTACTTTACAAATCAGCAATTCATGGATTTACTTAACTGCAATGAAAAAACAGTTATAAAAGCAAAAAAAGAACTGCAAGACTTCTGTTTGATTAAAGAAGAAAGGCAAGGCGTAAATAAACCTAATCGATTATATATTTCTGGAACTGTAAAAAATACAGGTCAAGAACTGCAAAAAATACAGTCTGGAACTGTAAAAAATACAGGTCAAGAACTGCAAAAAATACAGTC
>CAUVSV010000029.1:0-22130 GCA_963554735.1 Streptococcus oralis | reverse complement strand
AGTAGCGCATGACTGTTAATCATGATGTCGTAGGTTCGAGTCCTACTGGCGGAGTCAGATAAAAAAAGAACACCAATGGTGTTCTTTTTTAGTTGACATCACCTAACATTTTCATAAGGAAGTCTGTCATTTCTTGCGGACTTTCTTTTTTTCCGTGAGCAATCCAAGTCTGGCAAACACCAAATAGGGCATTTGTTAGATAAATACTGCTGTATTCTAATTCTATTGGAGTGAGTTGTAATTTCATAAAGCGTTTCTGAAGGTCGGTGCTAAGCATAATGTGAAGCTTATTTCTCAAGAAATTTTGGATTTCTTTTGTCCCATTTTCAGATAAGAGTGCAGCCAAGAGTGGCTCAGACTCTAAATATTCAAATACTTCTAAAATAGCATCTCTTTTGTGATGAGCATGTTTTTGGAAAATATACTCAAAGGTATGAAATAGCTTACTTTGGTAGAGTTCAATCATATCATACTTATCCTTGTAGTGAGTGTAAAAGCTGGAACGACTAATTCCGGCTTTTTCTGCTAACTTGACAGTAGAAATTTGATCAAAGGGCTGGTCCATCAATAATTGAACCATGGCATTTTCGATAATTCGTTTTGTTTTTAAACGTTTGTTACTTTCTTTCATAATTCCTCCTTGTAAACAAAAATAGACTATGTGTCTAAAAAAATATTTTTTACCTTGTAATTTATATTTTTTGATGTATAATCTATTATATCAAAATTTTAGACAATATGTGTAAAAAAGGAGGAAACATGTTTAAAGAATGGAAAGCAATATTTAAAAAACCGACCTTTATCATTGTAATGATAGGGATTTCTCTCATTCCAGCTTTATACAACATTATATTTTTATCGTCCATGTGGGATCCATATGGTCAAGTATCGGAGTTACCTGTGGCAGTTGTCAATAAAGATAAGGAAGCTTCTTATAATGGACAGACAATGACAATTGGTGAAGACATGGTGTCTAATTTAAAAGAAAATAAGGCTTTAGATTTTCACTTTGTTAATGAAGAGGAAGGGGAAAAAGGGCTAGAAGATGGTGACTACTACATGGTAGTGACTTTACCAAGTGACTTATCTGAAAAAGCTACTTCTATCCTAACGAATCATCCTGAACAGATGCAGATTGATTATCAGACATCAAGTGGGCATAGCTTTATTGCAAGTAAGATGAGTGATTCCGCAATGACACAATTAAAACAAACCGTCTCTACTAATGTTACTGAAACGTACACTAAGGCTTTATTTCAAAAAATGAATGATTTGAAGTCTGGAATACATAAGGCAGCTGAAGGAAGTGAACAATTAGCTAATGGAGCCGATCAGTTGGTGACGGGAAGTCAAACATTGACGACAAATCTTAATACTCTAGCTAACTCAAGTGTAACTTTTTCAAATGGAGCGGATCAATTTACAAAAGGCTTATCTAGCTATGTGTCTGCTATAGAGCAATTACATATTGGCTTAGGAACTTTTAATAGTGGTTTACAAAGTTATACAAATGCTGTCTCACAAGTTGACACTGGACTTGGTCAATTAGCTTCAAAAACTCCTGAGTTGGTGACAGGTGTAAATCAGCTAAATACAGGTATAAAGTCTTATACAGGTGGCGTTTCACAACTGGATACAGGTCTCAATCAATTTTCAGTTGGTGTAAATGCTTATACAAATAGTGTGAAAGAACTTTCTAACGGAACAAGTCAATTATCCAATCAATCAGATACACTAAGAGATGGAATGGAGCAATTAAATACTGGTATTAAAGAAATTTCAAGCCAATTAGAGTCCTCATCTCAACAAAATGAAGAAATAGCGCAATTGGCAACAAGCTTAGGAGAACTAAATAAAACACTACAAGCTCTTACAATATCAGATAATACTCAACTGAAAAGTACATTGTCAGAAGCTTTGCCAAATCTAACAACTCTTGCTCAGGATATTGTGACCAAAAGTCAGACAGAACAAGAGAAAACTCTTGCAAACCTTCAATCAACAGCTACTTATCAATCTCTTACAGAGGAACAAAAGAAAGAATTGACAGAAGCTATTTCTAAAAATTCTAATTCTACTATTGAGTCAGCAAAAACAATTTTAACAACAGTAGGGGGATTAAAAGAAAGTATAGAGAATTCAGAACAACAAGTAACTAATCTATCTGATGTACAGACGAAAGCAAATCAACTCTTACCTGTAGCATCTAGCTCCTTGACAACCTTGTCAAATGGATTTACAACATTACAAACTTCTGTAAATAATAAGTTAGTTCCTGGAAGTCAGTCAATTGAAAAAGGAGTTGTAAACTACACTAAAGGATTGGATACTATTTCTATAGGTGCTAATCAACTAAGTGAAAAGAATGCAAGTTTAACAACTAGTCTGGATCAATTAGTTTCTGGATCAAGTAAGTTAACAGAAAATACATCAACCTTGACAACTGGAGTAGATGCGTTAGCTGGAAAAGCTCCAGAATTAGTATCAGGTATAGAAAGTTTGTCATCTGGTTCTGCTCAATTGAATAATAAGAGTCCAGAGCTGATAGCAGGTATTACTAAATTACAATTTGGCTCTGGTCAATTAACAGACAAATCAACACAGTTACTTTCTGCAGCATCCCAACTAGGAAGTGGCGCTATGAAGATTGCAGATGGTGCTGGAAAACTAGCAGCTGGTGGAACAAGCTTAACCTCTGGTCTTGAAGATTTACAGACAGGAGTTGATTCATTAGGGCAAGGATTAGGCAATGCTAACAATCAACTTAAATCAACTTCAACAGAATCTAAAAATGCAGAGACATTATCTGAACCTCTAGTTCTCTCAAAAACAGACAATGACCAAGTCCCTGTAAATGGGATTGCTATGGCTCCTTATATGATATCAGTTGCTCTTTTTGTTGCTGCTATATCTACCAATATGATTTTTGCTAAGTTGCCTTCTGGA
Organism: Streptococcus oralis; assembly: GCA_963554735.1. Lineage (GTDB taxonomy): Bacteria > Bacillota > Bacilli > Lactobacillales > Streptococcaceae > Streptococcus > Streptococcus oralis_CX. Next base: position 19,184 of record CAUVSV010000029.1, on the reverse strand, counting down.
CGTCATCCAGAGAGTCGTTGGGCTTGGTTGAAGTCTCGCTCTGAGATAAATGGGATTATAGCTGTCTTAGCAGGTGTTTTAGTTTATGGAGGTGTCCATCTTATTGGATTGACTGCGAACCATGAGATGAGAACCTTGATTCTAATTATAATCACAAGTTTAGCTTTCATGTCTATGGTGACAGCTTTAACAACTTGGAATAGCCGTATTGGAGCTTTCTTCTCTCTTATTTTACTTTTATTACAATTAGCATCAAGTGCAGGGACCTATCCCCTTGCTTTGACAAATGATTTCTTCAAAGGTGTCAATCCTTGGTTACCAATGAGTTATTCTGTATCAGGCTTACGACAAACAATCTCTATGACAGGAAATATTCATCATCAAGTGATTTTCCTTATTATAACTCTAGCTTTCTTTACTGCTTTAGGTATGCTAGCTTATCAACCTAAGAAAATGGAAGAAGATTAAAAAGATTGGCCAAGGAATTGGTCAATCTTTTTCTGTCTTAGATAAATTTCGTCTGTGATTATAGATTCCAAAAAGAAGAAGGGCAGTTAGTGAGCAGGCTGCTCCAATAACAAAACCATTGGGTATAAAGGAAAGTGTAATGGTGCCTTTTCCCTTTGGAACATCAACTTTCATAAAACCAGTCTGAGCCTGCTTGATTTCAAGTTTTTTCCCATCTTGGAATGCAGACCAACCTTTGTCATAAGGAATAGTGAAGAAAATAGAGGTATCTTGTTTTACTTCATATGTAGCAAATACTTTATTTTTAGAGGTGGATACTTCTACAGGTTGTTCTTTAATCTTTTGAATTGCCTCAGTAAGAGCCTGAGTATCTAAACGATAGAAGGTTGGAGATTCAAATGACACCTGAGAATTTCCAGGGAAACTAACACTGATATTGAAAGTTTTTTGTTCTTCAGTATAACCCAAATTAAAGAAATTAAATGCATTGTCATTTGTAAAAGTCTTTTTTTCACCGTTGACAATGATGTCAACTTTCTTTTGTTTATCATTCGTAAAATGAAGATTTGAAAAAGAGAGATAGACTTGGCTATTTTGAGGAACCTCAATTTGATAATCAATCTTTGCATCTTCATTCGCAGAACCTGTGATGCTCGTTAAACCATCTGAAGTATCTGTTTTATCAGATGCTATTTGGGAGAAGTAATCTAAGTTGAGATTAGCAAGCTGGTTTATAAATAAAGCCTGATTATCTAAAGTGTGATTGTTAAAGTCTACATCTTTGTAAATAGATTGAGTGGCAAAGGCAATGGGTAAAGAGAGTTGATTTTTATATAAGGTTAAATGATCCTTTTGATAAATCTCTTGAAAGCCATACTTATCAAGTGAAGTTTCAGAAATATTGTATTGGATTCCAAATAAACTGTCTGCTAAAAGACTGTTATTTGCATAACGGAGATTAAGGTTGGTTCCAGAGGATTTGAATCCCAGTTTATCCAAACTAGTGCTAGCTGAACGATTTCGTACAGACGAAAATTGAGAGATTCCATTGTAGTTAAATTTCATACTGTCATTTCCAGTCTGAATTTGCAGTTTTTCAGTACGTGTAAATGAATTGTCAATTTTGTTTAGAATGGATTCCATAGCGGTGATATCTCTATTATAGGCGCTACGAGAAGCAAAGGCCCATTCTTTAGCTATTCCTTCCATTTGAGATGATGCATTTAAGCTTATCTCAGCTGTTATAAATAAAGACAAAAGAATTGCAAATAGATTTACAGAGATAAATTTTCTAATGAGTGCAAGAAGTAAAAGAGCATAAATTAGTAGAAATTCAAGAGTGAGTAGGATATTCAAATCAGTTAAAAAAGAATAGTGTGATTTAAAATAGACAGTGGCCAAAAATCCTGTTAGTACAAGAAAAAGTGAGACAAATAGATTCCATATCTTCAGTTCTTTCAGACGATTTAAGACTTCTGCTGCAGTATAAATTAACAGAGTGGAAAAAATCCAAGCATAGCGATGCAAAAACATATTTGGGGTATGCATCCCCTGCCAAAATAAATCAAGTGCTTCTATGTAAAAGCTTGTTATTAAAAAAGTAAAGAAAATTGCATAGGTAAGTTTCACGTGAAACCTTATGGATTTTATTGTGAAAAATAGAATGGTCAAAATAAAAGGAAGCAATCCAACAAAAATCATTGGTATAGATCCATATTTAGTTGTATCAAAAGATCCAATGAATTGTTTTGCTAAAATATCCAGATACCAGCTACTGTCTGTTTTCAATTTTGTGATGGCAGTCAACTTCTCTCCATGAGTTTGTAAATCAAACAGTGTAGGAAGAGTCATAATCAAACTAGCCATTCCTGCTAAAAAGGAAGTGATAATAAAATCTATAAAAGATGATTTTCGAGTTTTAAAGTCCCAAGAAATTTGGCAGAGATACCAGAAAATAAGAAACAATGCTGTCATATACCCAAAATAATAATTTTGAATAAATAAGATTGACAAACTTGTAAAGTATAGTAGGCGCTTCTTTTGTGTTATAAGTAGGTGTAAACCAGTTATAATTAAAGGAATCAAGATAAAAACATCTAGCCAGGTTTTAATCTCTAACTGACTGACAGTGAAGCTCATTAAAGCATAGGAAGTAGATAAGGCAAGTTTTAAAAATTTTGGGATATCTTTAAATAATCTATTTAGACTAAAGAAGGTTGACAGACCAATCAATCCAAATTTTAAGAGAGTGGTTAGATAGACAGCATCTGGCATATTCGACAGATTAAAAAAGTAAACTAGGGGTGAAAGAAAACTACCCAAGTAATAACTAGATAGAGCATAGAAATTCAGTCCGAGGCCACTTGTAAAGGTGTAAAACAAACTACCATTTCCATGCAGAATATTTCGTAAAGCTACATCAAAAATAACGTATTGATGGAAACCGTCTCCTAATAGTGGAGATGCATCGCTATTCCAGTAGATACCTTGAGTTAGGTATACTCCAGTCATAATTACTAAAGGAATGATGAAAGAAACAAAATAGGTCCAATATGTTTTAAAAAATGATTTCATGTTACCTCGTAGAATGATAGAAAACTCAGTTGGTTACCCCAACTGAGTTTTGAAGTCTTATTTAATCTTTCCAAAGTTCTTTAACTTTTGCTTGTACTTCTGCATTTTCTAGGAATTCATCGTAGGTTTCATCAATACGATCAATGACGCCATTCTTAGACAAAACAATAATATGGTTTGCTAAAGTTTGAATGAACTCGTGATCATGACTAGCAAAGATGATTGATTCTTTAAAGTTTTTCAATCCATCGTTCAAGCTTGAGATAGATTCCAAGTCCAAGTGATTTGTTGGATCATCAAGTACAAGGACATTTGATTTCAAGAGCATGAGTTTTGAAAGCATGACACGTACTTTTTCTCCCCCTGACAAGACGTTTACAGGTTTGTTAACCTCATCTCCAGAAAAGAGCATACGACCAAGGAAACCACGTAGGAAGGTATTGTCATCTTCTTCTTTACTTGCAAATTGACGCAGCCAGTCAAGGATTGACTCTCCTCCTGCAAAATCAGCCGAGTTGTCTTTTGGCAAGTAAGAACGGCTAGTAGTAACTCCCCACTTGACAGTTCCTTCATAGTCGATGTCACCCATAATTGCACGAATTAATGCAGTCGTTTGGATGTCATTTTGTCCAATAAGAGCTGTCTTATCACCTGGATGCAAGATGAAACTAATATTGTCTAGAATAGTTTCACCATCAATCTTTACAGTTAGATTTTCTACTGTCAAGAGATCATTACCAATCTCACGTTCTGCTTTAAAGTTGATAAATGGATATTTACGACTAGATGGCACAATTTCTTCTAGTTCAATCTTGTCAAGCATTTTTTTACGAGATGTTGCTTGTCTTGATTTAGAAGCATTAGCAGAGAATCGAGCAACGAATTCTTGCAATTGCTTAATTTTTTCTTCTGCCTTGGCATTACGGTCTGCTAGCAATTTAGCAGCAAGCTCAGAAGATTCCTTCCAGAAGTCGTAGTTTCCGACATAGAGTTTGATTTTTCCAAAGTCAAGGTCGGCCATATGAGTACACACTTTGTTTAAGAAGTGACGGTCGTGGGATACTACGATAACGGTGTTATCAAAGTCAATCAAGAAGTTTTCTAGCCAAGTAATCGATTGGATATCTAAACCATTGGTCGGCTCGTCCAAGAGAAGAACATCTGGTTTGCCAAAAAGTGCTTTGGCAAGGAGAACCTTCACTTTTTCACCATTGGCCAATTCGCTCATGTTTTGATAGTGCAATTCTTCTGGAATGTTTAGGTTTTGAAGTAGTTGAGACGCTTCACTTTCTGCTTCCCAACCTCCAAGTTCAGCAAATTCACCTTCGAGTTCGGCTGCACGAACACCATCTTCATCGGAAAAATCTTCCTTCATGTAAATGGCATCTTTTTCTTTCATGATGTTGTAAAGTTTTTCATTTCCCATAATGACGACATCAATAACTCGCTCATCTTCATAGTCAAAATGATTTTGACGGAGAACAGAGAGACGTTCATCTGGACCAAGAGAGATGTAACCAGTTGTTGGCTCGATATCACCAGCTAAGATTTTTAAGAATGTAGACTTCCCAGCACCATTAGCACCAATTAATCCATATGTATTTCCTTCTGTAAATTTGATATTGACATCATCAAAAAGTTTGCGATCACTAAAACGTAGTGAAACATCAGATACTGTAAGCAATGTTTTTCTCCTATAATATGTAATACATTTATTCTACTAGAAAAGAGAGAAATATTCAAATTTTTGTTTGTCAATTTTGTGTCAATTAAGTTTACAGGTTTATTTACAATGAGTTAGTTTTTTGATTTAAATAATTTTCTGTTATTTTAACAAAAAAATGCTATAATTGAAGAGATCATTTCGAAGGAGAAAAAAATGACGAAACCCATTATTTTAACAGGAGATCGCCCAACAGGAAAACTGCATATTGGACATTATGTTGGGAGTCTAAAAAATAGAGTATTACTGCAGGAAGAAGACAAGTATGAGATGTTTGTTTTTTTGGCGGACCAACAAGCATTGACAGATCACGCCAAAGACCCTCAAACGATTGTAGAATCGATTGGTAATGTTGCCTTGGATTACCTAGCAGTTGGATTAGATCCAAGTAAATCAACTATCTTTATTCAAAGTCAGATTCCAGAGTTGGCTGAGCTGTCTATGTACTATATGAATTTGGTGTCACTAGCTCGTTTGGAACGGAATCCGACAGTAAAAACAGAGATTGCTCAAAAAGGTTTTGGAGAAAGTATTCCGACAGGATTTTTGGTTTATCCTATTGCGCAAGCAGCAGATATTACTGCCTTCAAGGCTAATTATGTTCCTGTTGGAACAGATCAGAAACCAATGATTGAGCAGACTCGCGAGATTGTTCGTTCCTTTAATAACGCATATAACTGTGAGGTCTTGGTGGAACCAGAAGGTATTTATCCAGAAAATGAGAGAGCAGGACGTTTGCCTGGTCTAGATGGAAATGCTAAAATGTCTAAATCCCTTAATAATGGTATTTATCTAGCCGATGATGCGGATACTTTGCGTAAAAAAGTCATGAGTATGTATACTGATCCGGACCATATTCGAGTGGAGGATCCAGGTAAGATTGAAGGAAACATGGTTTTCCATTATCTAGATGTGTTTGGTCGTCCAGAAGATGCTCAAGAAATTGCGGATATGAAAGAACATTATCAACGTGGTGGTCTTGGTGATGTGAAGACGAAACGTTATCTACTTGAAATATTAGAACGCGAACTTGGCCCTATTCGTGAGCGCCGTATTGAATTTGCTCAAGATATGGGAGAAGTGCACAATATGCTTCAAAAAGGTAGTGAAAAAGCTCGTGAGGTTGCGGGGCAAACTTTATCTGAAGTTAAGAAAGCAATGGGACTAAATTATTTTAAATAATAGATAAAATATGAATCGTAAAACTATCTCTTCCATAGGTTCACAGGGATAGTTTTTTTATGATTTCTACAATAAATATAATTGACAAATTTTCATAGAATGGTATGATAGATACAATACAAAAAGAGTCAAGCTCAAAAAGAAAGAAAAGAGGAAACTTCAATGTCTAATTGGGATACTAAATTTTTAAAAAAAGGTTTTACCTTTGATGATGTATTGCTCATTCCAGCAGAAAGTCATGTGTTGCCTAATGATGCAGATTTAACAACAAAATTGGCAGATAATCTGACTTTAAATATCCCAATTATAACAGCCGCAATGGATACAGTCACAGAAAGTCAAATGGCTATTGCTATTGCTCGTGCGGGTGGTCTTGGAGTAATCCATAAAAATATGTCTATTGCGCAACAGGCAGATGAAGTTCGCAAGGTAAAACGTTCTGAAAATGGTGTTATTATTGATCCATTCTTCTTGACTCCAGAACACACTATTGCTGAAGCAGACGAACTGATGGGACGTTACCGTATCAGTGGTGTTCCAGTTGTGGAGACACTTGAAAATCGTAAATTGGTTGGTATTCTAACAAATCGAGATCTTCGCTTTATTTCAGATTACAATCAACCAATCTCAAACCATATGACCAGTGAAAATCTTGTCACTGCCCCTGTTGGTACAGATCTTGCAACAGCTGAACATATTCTTCAAGAACACCGTATTGAAAAACTTCCTTTGGTTGACGAAGAAGGCCGTCTTTCTGGCTTGATTACTATTAAGGATATTGAAAAAGTTATTGAGTTTCCAAATGCTGCCAAAGATGAATTTGGTCGTCTTCTAGTTGCTGGTGCGGTGGGTGTCACTTCAGATACATTTGAACGTGCAGAGGCTCTCTTTGAAGCAGGAGCTGACGCAATTGTTATTGATACTGCACATGGTCACTCTGCTGGGGTTCTACGTAAAATTGCTGAAATTCGTGCTCACTTCCCAGATCGCACTTTGATTGCTGGTAATATTGCCACTGCAGAAGGTGCGCGCGCTCTTTATGATGCGGGTGTGGATGTTGTCAAAGTCGGTATCGGACCAGGTTCTATCTGTACTACTCGTGTGATTGCAGGTGTGGGTGTCCCACAAGTGACAGCAATTTATGATGCGGCAGCAGTTGCGCGCGAATATGGAAAAACGATTATTGCTGATGGAGGAATCAAGTACTCTGGAGATATTGTAAAAGCCCTTGCTGCAGGTGGAAATGCAGTTATGCTTGGTTCAATGTTTGCTGGAACAGATGAAGCACCAGGTGAAACTGAAATTTTCCAAGGACGTAAGTTTAAGACTTACCGTGGTATGGGATCAATCGCTGCAATGAAGAAAGGTTCAAGCGACCGTTACTTCCAAGGTTCTGTCAATGAAGCAAACAAACTCGTTCCAGAAGGAATTGAAGGCCGTGTTGCCTATAAAGGCGCAGCAGCTGATATTGTCTTCCAAATGCTTGGTGGTATTCGCTCTGGTATGGGTTACTGTGGTGCAGCTAACCTTAAAGAATTGCACGACAACGCTCAATTTATTGAAATGTCTGGAGCTGGTCTAAAAGAAAGCCATCCTCATGATGTACAAATCACTAATGAGGCACCAAACTACTCTATGTAAGTAGTAAAAAAGAACTCCTGATTTTCAGGAGTCCTTTTTGTTTACAAAGTTGTCAATGTTGATTTACAGAAATTTTACCATTTTGAATGTTGAAAATACTAAGGTTTTCTGGCAAGTTTTGTAAGTGGTCTAAACTTGTTGTTGTAATAAAGGTTTGGATAGATTGAGAAATGGTTTCTAGTAATTTTAGTTGCCGTGTATTGTCAAGTTCGCTCATAACATCATCAAGCAGTAGTATCGGAGACTCATTGGTAATACTTTCCATTAGCTCAATTTCCGCTAGTTTGATAGAAAGAACAAGGCTACGATGTTGACCTTGGCTTCCAAAACTAGCATCCATACCATTGATATAAAAAGAAATATCATCTCGATGAGGGCCAACTCCAGTATTCTTTTTAAATAAATCTCTGGATCTGCTTTTATCTAAAGCAATTTTAAAGGAACTTGTTAGCTGTTCTTCATTAGTGAAGTTGACAGATGATTGATAAGATATTGACAGTTCTTCTAATTTATTTGAAATTTCTAAGTGTTTTTTTTGGCCAAATTTCTCTAAGTCTTTAATGAATTTTATCCGATGCTTTATAACACGACAACCATAATCTATTAACTGATCATCTAAGACTGACAGAAATGTTTCATCAATCTTTTGGCTGGATTTTAGGTAAGTATTTCTCTGCTTGAGTATATGGTTATAGTTTGACAAGTCTGACAAGTAGATTGGTTTAATTTGTCCCAGTTCGATGTCTATAAACTTTCGACGGACAGAAGGTGCTCCCTTAATTAGCTGGAGATCTTCAGGCGCGAAGAGGACAACATTCATATGTCCAATGTAGTCTGATAGGCGCGCTTGTTTTAAGTGATTGACCTTAGTCACACGCCCTTTTGGTGTTAAATCAATTTCTAGAGGGATAGAGCTTGTTTTTTTCTGTAGCAAGCCAGAAAGATGGAGTTGCTCGTTATCAAAATGAATGAGATTTTTATCTGTACGAGTCCGATGACTACGTGTCAAGGCTAAGAAATAGATTGCCTCTAGAATATTGGTTTTTCCTTGTGCATTTTGACCTAGAAAGACATTTAATTTTGGATTGAAATCAATTTTTGCCTCTTTGTAGTTTCGAAAGGTTTTAATTGTTAAATGTTGGAGCCACATGGTTATCTTCCTGGAAAACGTGGAACTTGTTTGGTTTTAGGTGATGAAGAAGTTTTTTGTTTTTCTTTCTTGACACCTTTATTCATCTCTTTGACAAGTTTAGCAATTCGCTCTTTCTCAATCTTATCTGCTTGATACTCTTCTTGCTCTTTTAAACTTGGTTGTGTCAAGGTGATGTCAATCTTTAAATCAGGAATGTCAATCGTATCTCCAACACGAATTTTTTTCCCACGTCTACTTTCTAACTCACCATTAAAGTAAACTTGATGCTCCATTAAAAAGGATTTGATAGCACCACCGCTTTGTATAATTCCAAGTTCTTTTAGGAGGGCTTGGAGCGTAATAAATTCTTCAAATAATTTGTATTCCATAATTCACCTCAATCTTTGGTATTATACCATATTTTCCTTGAAATAGCTGAAGGAAAGTTAGTTGAAATGAAAACGGTTTTACTCTTTAAAGCTATAAAGAGAACAAGAAAAATTTTGATTTTCGTGGTATAATAGAACTCTATATGTAAGGAGGTAAGGTATGGAATTAGTGCCTGGAATTTCAGCACATTTTGTTCAATCCAAAAAGTTTAAAACAAATAAAATCACTATTCGTTTTACTGCTCCCTTATCTCTTGAGACAATAGCAGGACGCATGTTAAGTGCTAGTATGTTGGAGACGGCAAATCAAGCTTATCCCACATCACAAGCATTTCGCAGATACTTGGCAAGTTTATATGGAACAGATATTTCCACAAGTGCTTATCGTAGGGGACAGGCACATATTCTTGACTTAACATTTACTTATGTGAGGGATGATTTTTTAAGCAAAAAGAATGTCTTGACTTCTCGAATTTTGGAATTGGTGAGACAGACTTTATTTGCTCCCTTAGCTCAAGATGGTGCTTTTGAGCCAGCTTTATTTGAAATTGAAAGAAAACAGTTATTGGCTAGTCTAGCTACTGATATGGATGATTCATTTTATTTTGCTCATAAGGAGTTGGATAGCTTGTTCTTCCATGATGAGCGTCTTCAATTGAGATACAGTGATTTACGAAATAGCATTTTAAATGAGTCTCCGGAAAGTGGCTACATGTGCTTTCAAAATACTCTGAAAAATGATCGTATTGATTTCTTTTTCTTAGGTGATTTTAATGAAGTAGAAATTACAGAATCACTGAAGTCATTACCCTTTACAGCTAGAGAGAACGGCGTCACTATCCAGTACCATCAATCTTATTTGAATGTTCTACGAGAAGGAATGTTTCAGAGGAATGTTGGGCAATCTATTTTGGAATTAGGCTATCATTCTCCTGTAAAATATGGTGATGATGAGCATTTGCCCATGCTTGTTATGAATGGTTTGTTGGGTGAATTTGCACATTCGAAACTTTTTACAAATGTTCGTGAAAATGCTGGAATAGCCTATACAGTCTCTAGTCAATTGGATTTGTTTAGTGGTCTGTTAAGGATGTATGCGGGTATTGATAGAGAAAATCGAAATCAGGCTAGAAAATTGATGAATCATCAGTTGCTAGATTTGAAAAAGGGCAACTTTACAGATTTTGAGCTTGAACAAACCAAGGAGATGATTCGACGATCTTTGTTGATGGCTCAAGATAATCAACAGGCCCTAGTTGAAAGAGTCTATTTGAATGCTCTATTGGGGAAATCAAGCTTTGACATTGATCGATTGGTGGCAAAATTAGAGAGTGTTGATAAAGAAGCTGTATGTAAAGCTGCCAATAGTTTGAAGTTACAAGCGATTTACTTTATGGAAGGAGTAGAATGACAAAGGTTACTTTTGAAGAAAAATACTATCCTGCTGTAAAGGAAACAGTCTACAAAACAAAATTGTCAAATGGGTTGACAGTTTCTTTACTCCCTAAGCAAGATTTCAATGAGGTTTATGGGATTGTAACAGTTCAATTTGGTTCTGTAGATGCAACTTATACAAGCTTGGGAAAAGGTTTACGTCATCATCCAGCAGGAATTGCACATTTTCTTGAACATAAATTGTTTGAAAGAGAAAATTCGGAGGATATAATGGCTGCTTTTACTCGATTAGGTGCGGACAGTAATGCCTTTACAAGCTTTACTAAGACCAGCTATCTTTTTTCAACAATTGACCATCTATTAGAGAATTTAGATTTGCTAGATGAGTTAGTCGGAGGTGTTCATTTTACAGAAGAGTCTATTTTGAGGGAACAGGATATTATCCAGCAAGAACGAGAAATGTACCAAGATGATCCAGACTCACGCTTGTTTTTTGCAACATTAGCCAACCTTTATCCTGATACTCCTTTAGCAATAGACATTGTTGGAAGTGAAAAATCAATTTCTGAGATTCAAGTTTCAAATTTAAAAGAGAACTTTACAGAGTTTTACAAACCTGTCAATATGTCACTGTTTTTAGTTGGAAATATTGATGTAAGAGTTGTTGAGGAATACTTTTCGAAAAAGGGAAAGGAAGTTTCAAACCAGTTTATGGTTTCAAAAGAGCAACTCCTTTTGCAGCCTGTGAAGAAAACAGATAGCCTTCGGATGGAAGTTTCTTCACCCAAACTTGCTGTTGCGATTAGAGGTAATGGGCAAATAACAGAAGCTGAGTCTTATCGTTACAATATTTTATTGAAATTACTATTTACGATGATGTTTGGTTGGACTTCTGATCGTTTTCAAAGGTTATATGAGTCTGGGAAGTTAGACGCGTCATTGTCACTTGAGGTTGAAGTCAACAGTCGCTTTCATTTTGTGATATTGACGATGGATACCAAAGAGCCTGTTTCTCTGTCGCATCAATTTCGGAAAGCGATTCGTCAGTTTAGTAGTGATACGGATATTACAGAGGAACATTTAGATCTTGTTAAGAGTGAGATGTTTGGGGAGTTTTTCAGCAGTATGAACTCCTTGGAGTTTATTGCCACTCAATACGATCCGATGGATCGCGGAGAAACAATTTTTGATTTTCCGAAAATTTTACAGGAAATTACTTTGGAGGATGTTCTAGAAGCTGGGCATCGTTTGATTGATGATGGTGATCTAGTTGATTTTACAATCTTTCCAGCTTAAAAGATGACTAATACTAGAAAGAAGGAATGGTACGTATGAGAAAAAAAACAATTGGCGAGGTTCTACGTTTAGCTAGAATTAACCAGGGATTGAGTCTGGAAGAATTGCAGGAAAAAACTGAAATTCAGTTGCATTTTCTAGAAGCCATGGAGGCAGATGATTTTGATTTACTTCCTAGCACCTTCTACGCTCGTTCTTTTTTAAGAAAATATGCCTGGGCAGTAGAGTTAGATGAAGGAATTGTTTTGGATGCCTACGATTCAGGCAGTATGATCACCTATGAAGAGGTAGATGTTGATGAAGAAGACTTGTCTGGTCGCAGACGATCAAATAAGAAAAAAACGTCTTATCTCCCCTTGTTTTATTTCGTCCTATTTGCTTTGTCAATTTTAATTTTTGTTACTTACTATGTTTGGAACTACATCCAAACTCAGCCAAGTCCTTCTTCAGCTAATTATAGCATTGTGAACTCGACTAGTTCCACAACCTCATCTAGTTCATCTTCTAGTAGTCAGACGTCTAGTTCGTCGTCTACTACGGAATCAACTATTACAGTGTCAGGTGAAGGAAACCGCATTGTGGCTCGCTATAAAACGAGTAAGGAAACGGCTACTGTTCAACTGGCAGTTTCAGATGAAGCTAGTTGGGTTAGTGTTTCAGGAAGTGAGTTGGAGGGTGGTGTGACACTATCCGCAGACAATAAAAATGCAAAAACAACAGTTTCAACTAAGAATCCCGTTACCATTACTTTAGGTGTAGTGAAGGGAGTTACTGTGACTGTGGACAATCAAACAATCGATACCTCGAAGCTGACAACTCAGACTGGAACTGTAACACTTACATTCACTACAGATTAAGGAAAAATCAATGAAAAAAGAACAAATTCCTAATGTATTAACTATTGGTAGAATTCTCTTTATACCTCTCTTTATTCTTATTTTGACTTTGGGCCATTCACAAGGCAGTCACCTGCTGGCAGCGATCATCTTTGCAGTTGCTAGTATAACGGATTATCTTGATGGCTACCTTGCTCGTAAATGGAATGTAGTCAGCAACTTTGGAAAGTTTGCTGATCCGATGGCCGATAAGCTGTTGGTTATGTCAGCTTTTATCATGTTGATTGAGTTAGGTATGGCTCCAGCTTGGGTTGTTGCTATTATCATCTGTCGTGAACTTGCGGTGACAGGCTTGCGTTTGTTGCTTGTTGAGACGGGAGGGACAGTTCTAGCAGCAGCGATGCCAGGGAAAATCAAGACCTTTAGTCAGATGTTTGCCATTATCTTTTTGCTCTTACATTGGAATTTAATTGGTCAGCTGTTACTTTATATAGCTTTGTTTTTCACTATCTACTCTGGTTATGATTATTTCAAGGGTAGCGCTCATGTATTCAAAGGGACATTTGGTTCGAAATGAAATCGATTATTGAAGTAAAAGATCTGTCTTTTCGTTACAAGGAAGACCAGGATCATTATGATGTTAATAATGTCTCGTTTCACGTGAAACGGGGAGAATGGCTTTCAATTGTAGGTCATAATGGGAGTGGAAAATCGACAACTATCCGTTTGATTGATGGCTTGCTTGAAGCAGAGTCTGGGGAAATCTGGATTGATGGGCAATTGCTGTCCTCTGAGAATGTTTGGGACTTGCGTCGTCAAATTGGTATGGTTTTTCAAAATCCAGATAACCAATTTGTGGGGGCAACTGTTGAAGATGATGTCGCCTTTGGATTAGAAAATCAGGGACTTCCTCGAGAAGAAATGAAGAAGAGAGTGGCTGAATCTTTGGAGTTGGTAGGTATGCTGGACTTTAAGAAGAGAGAACCAGCTCGTTTATCTGGTGGACAAAAACAACGGGTGGCTATTGCAGGAGTTGTTGCCTTGAGACCTGCTATTTTAATTCTGGACGAGGCTACAAGTATGTTGGATCCCGAGGGACGAAGAGAACTGATTCAGACAGTTCAAGAGATTCGAAAAGACCATCAGATGACAGTCGTCTCCATTACACATGATTTAGAGGAAGTTGCGATGAGTGACCGTGTCTTGGTCATGAAAAAAGGCCAAGTGGAGTCAACTAGCAGTCCAAGAGAACTTTTTTCTCGAGATGACCTTGACCAGATAGGGTTGGATGAGCCTTTTACTAATCAATTGAGAGAATCTTTGAGAGAGACTGGTTATCAGTTGCCGGATGGCTATTTGACAGAAGGAGAGCTAGAGGACAAGTTATGGGAATTACTCTAGAAAATGTGAGCTTTACCTATCAAGAGGGAACTCCCCTATCTTCATCAGCCTTGACTGATGTTTCTTTGACGATTGAGGATGGTTCCTATACAGCTTTGGTAGGGCATACAGGTAGTGGGAAATCAACGATTTTACAGCTTTTAAATGGCCTATTGGTACCAAGTAAGGGTTCTGTTCGAGTTTTTGATACCGTCATTACACCTACATCAACCAACAAAGAAATTCGTCAGATTCGAAAGCAGGTTGGTCTAGTGTTTCAATTTGCTGAAAATCAGATTTTCGAAGAGACTGTTTTGAAAGATGTTGCATTTGGACCGCAAAATTTTGGAGTTTCTGAGGAAGAGGCCAAGAAAATTGCGCGTGAAAAGTTAGCCTTGGTAGGCATCGATGAGTCACTCTTTGAGCGCAGTCCTTTTGAACTTTCGGGTGGTCAGATGAGACGTGTGGCTATAGCAGGTATGCTAGCCATGGAGCCAACTGTCTTGGTTTTGGATGAGCCTACAGCTGGACTAGATCCTCTGGGCAGAAAAGAACTGATGACCCTGTTTAAAAAACTTCACCTTGCTGGAATGACAATCGTCCTGGTAACACATTTGATGGATGACGTAGCTGCATATGCTGATCAGGTCTATGTTATGGAAAAGGGGCGTTTGGTCAAAAGTGGTAAACCGAGCGAAGTTTTCCAAGATGTAGCCTCTATGGAAAAGGTGCAGTTAGGTGTGCCTAAAATCACAGCATTTTGTAAACGTTTGGCAGATAGGGGTGTAGATTTTAAAAAACTGCCAATCAAGATAGAGGAGTTTAAGGAGTCGCTAAATGGATAGTATGATTTTAGGGCGCTATATACCAGGGGATTCCATTATTCATCGCTTGGATCCACGTAGTAAATTGCTTGCCATGATTCTGCTGATTTTGATTGTATTTTGGGCCAATAATCCTCTCACCAATCTCGTTCTGTTTGTAGCGACAGGTATATTTATCGCTTTGTCAGGCGTTTCCCTCTCATTTTTCGTTCAGGGATTAAAATCCATGTTCTTCTTGATTGCTTTTACGACTCTTTTTCAGCTCTTTTTCATTTCAAGTGGAAATGTCCTATTTGAGTTTTCTTTTTTAAGAATAACGGATTATGCTTTGCAACAAGCAGGAATCATTTTCTGTCGTTTTGTGTTGATTATTTTCTTTTCAACCTTGCTAACCTTAACGACCATGCCTTTGAGTCTGGCAGCCGCAGTTGAAGCTCTTTTAGCACCGCTGAAACGCGTGAAAGTTCCCGTTCATGAAATTGGTCTCATGCTATCAATGAGTTTGCGTTTTGTTCCAACCTTGATGGATGACACAACGAGAATTATGAATGCTCAAAAAGCTCGTGGAGTTGACTTTGGCGAAGGCAGCATCGTTCAAAAAGTAAAGGCTATGATTCCAATTTTAATTCCTCTTTTTGCGACTAGCTTAAAGCGTGCAGATTCATTGGCAATAGCCATGGAAGCGCGTGGTTATCAGGGAGGAAAGGGTAGAAGTCAGTATAGACAGTTGAAATGGAGTCAAAAGGATACACTGGCAATTCTTGTGATTTTGGTACTGGGATGTTTCTTATTTTTCTTAAAATCTTAGCAGGTTTGTAGGATTGATAAGAAGCTCACAGTAGCAGGTTTTTAGTATAAAGGTAGGAATATGAACCGTTTTAAAAAATCAAAATATCTAATCATCGTTTTTGTCACAGTTCTGGCAGTTTCTGTTCTATTAGTGACAACCTATTCAAGCGCTATTGTGACGAAACTAGGAGATGGGATTTCCTTAGTGGATAGAATTGTTCAAAAACCCTTTCAGTGGTTTGATACTTTCAAATCGGATTTGGGACATTTGACGCAGACTTACAATGAAAATGAGAGTCTAAAGAAACAGCTCTATCAACTAGAGGTGGAGTCTAATCAATCAGAAAGTTTAAAAAATGAAAATGAACAATTACGTCAGTTGCTGGATATGAAGTCAAAATTGCAGGCTACAAAAACCATTGCAGCAGATGTGATTATGCGAGCTCCAGTATCTTGGAAACAAGAGTTAACAATTGATGCGGGAAGTTCAAAAGGAGCTTCTGAAAATATGTTGGCCATTGCAAACGGGGGTTTGATTGGTAGTGTTTCAAAGGTGGAGGATCATTCAACAACGGTCAATCTATTGACAAACACCGAAAATTCAGACAAAATTTCTGTTAAAATCCTGCATGGTTCTACTGAAATTTACGGGATTATCGTTGGTTATGATAAGGAATCTGAACTGCTTAAAATTAGCCAATTAAACAGCAACAGCGACATTAGCGCGGGAGACAAGGTGACTACAGGGGGGCTTGGAAACTTTAATGTTAAGGATATCCCTGTTGGAGAGGTTGTTGCTACAACACACAGCAGTGATTATCTAACAAAGGAAGTAACAGTCAAGTTAAGTGCTGACACCAAAAATCTTCATGTGGTAGAGTTAGTGGGGAATTAGCAATGAGACTGTTAAAACAAATTGGTATTTTCTTTTTACTCCCTTTTGTCGTACTAATTGATGCACATATTGGACAATTAGCGGGATCCTTCTTCCCTCACTTTCATTTAGCAAGTCATTTTCTGTTTTTATTTCTCTTGTTTGAGACAATTGAGGTTTCAGAATATCTCTATCTAGCTTACTGCTGTATAGTGGGTTTGGTGTACGATATCTATTTTTTCCACTTGATAGGAATTGCGACACTTCTATTTATCTTGATAGGTGCTTCGCTCCATAAGTTTAATAGTGTAATTTTGATGAACCGTTGGATGAGAATGTTAACAATAGTTGTGATGAGTTTCCTATTTGATATGGGGAGCTATCTCCTTGCCCTTGCTATGGGATTGACAGTAGAATCGATGCCAGTTTTCATCGTCTATAGTCTTGTCCCATCAATGATTTTAAACTTTTTATGGATGCTTATTTTCCAATATATTTTTGAAAAATGTTATCTATAAGAAAGAAATAAAAATGTAACAAAGGCGTAATATTTATTATGTCTTTTTTTGGTATACTAGTAATGTCTTAAATAGAAGGAGTATCTACACAATATGAAGAAAAAAATCTTAGCGTCACTTTTATTAAGTACAGTATTAGTGTCTCAAGCGGCGGTATTGACAACTGTCCACGCTGAAACAACTGATGAAAAGATTGCTGCTCAAGATAGTAAGATTAGTAATTTGACATCTCAACAAAAAGAAGCTCAAAAACAAGTAGATGAAATCCAAACGCAAGTTACAGCTATCCAAACTCAACAAACGAACTTGGAAGCTGAGAACGAAACTCTACAAGCTGAATCTAAAAAACTTGAAGGAGAAATTACAGAGCTTTCTAAGAACATTGTTGCTCGTAATGAATCTTTGGAGAAACAAGCACGTAGCGCACAAACAAACGGTGCTGCAACTAGCTACATCAATACAATTGTAAACTCAAAATCAATTACAGAAGCTATTTCACGTGTTGCAGCAATGAGCGAGATTGTATCAGCTAACAACAAAATGTTGGAACAACAGAAAGCTGATAAGAAATCTATCGCTGAGAAACAGGTTGCAAATAATGAAGCAATCAACACTGTCATTGCGAACCAACAAACGCTTGCTGACGATGCACAAGCATTGACAACAAAACAAGCAGAGTTGAAAGTTGCTGAGTTAAACCTTGCTGCAGAGAAAGCTACTGCAGAAAGCGATAAAGCTACTTTGTTAGAACAAAAAGCAGCAGCAGAGGCAGAAGCAAAAGCAGCAGCTGAAGCAGAAGCGGCTTATAAAGCACGTCAAACAAGCCAACAACAATCAGTTGTTGCTTCTGGAAATACAACACTTTCAGATCAAGTGCAAGCAACTTCAAGCTCTTCATCAGATGATGATTCAAGCTATACTCCAGCACCTGCTCCAACTCCAACTAGACAGCGTCCAACATACAGTACGAACGCTTCAAGTTATCCAACTGGTGAATGTACTTGGGGAGCTAAGACATTAGCACCTTGGGCTGGAGATTACTGGGGTAACGGAGCGCAGTGGGCTACAAGTGCAGCAGCTGCAGGATTCCGTACTGGATCAACTCCACAAGTTGGTGCGATTGCATGTTGGAATGACGGTGGATATGGACACGTAGCGGTTGTTACAGCAGTTTCATCATCAACTAGCATTCAAGTATCAGAATCAAACTATGGTGGAGATCGTACAATCGGTAACAAACGTGGATGGTTCAACCCAACTACAACTTCTGAAGGTTATGTTACTTACATCTATCCAAACTAATGAATGAAACGAAGAGGCTCGATGTGAGTCTCTTTTATTATTTTTTATCGAAAGCAAGGCCGAAATCTATCAAAACCACTTGAAAATATCGCTAAAATGTGGTAAAATGAAATTTGTCGTGTAAACGATAATACTCATTCTTGATGAATTGTGAAACTGTTGCCCTCGGGTCGTTTTGCAAGTTGAAGTCGAGGAGAGGAAAAAAACAAAAAGGAGAAATACTCATGGCAGTAATTTCAATGAAACAACTTCTTGAGGCTGGTGTACACTTTGGTCACCAAACTCGTCGCTGGAACCCTAAGATGGCTAAGTACATCTTCACTGAGCGTAACGGAATCCACGTTATCGACTTGCAACAAACTGTAAAATACGCTGACCAAGCTTACGACTTTATGCGTGATGCAGCAGCTAACGATGCAGTTGTGTTGTTTGTTGGTACTAAGAAACAAGCTGCTGACGCTGTTAAAGAAGAAGCAGAGCGTTCAGGTCAATACTACATCAACCACCGTTGGTTGGGTGGAACTCTTACTAACTGGGGAACTATCCAAAAACGTATTGCTCGTTTGAAAGAAATCAAACGTATGGAAGAAGAAGGAATCTTCGACGTTCTTCCTAAGAAAGAAGTTGCACTTCTTAACAAACAACGTGCACGTCTTGAAAAATTCTTGGGTGGTATCGAAGACATGCCTCGTATCCCAGATGTAATGTACGTAGTTGACCCACATAAAGAACAAATCGCTGTTAAAGAAGCTAAAAAATTGGGTATCCCAGTTGTAGCGATGGTTGACACAAACACTGATCCAGACGATATCGATGTAATCATCCCAGCTAACGATGACGCTATCCGCGCTGTTAAATTGA
>CAUVSV010000028.1:0-24159 GCA_963554735.1 Streptococcus oralis | reverse complement strand
GGGACGAAGCCTTAGAGTGAGAAAGGCAGAGACAGTTAGAGAAATGGTTTCAGGAGGATTTCGACTAGATTTACTTCTTGAAGCGGCTGGATGGGGTTGATAAGGATCAATAACTTAAAACCGAAATTCAGGTCATTTATACCGAACATAAGGGAAATTATGGTTATCGTCGGATTCACTTAGAACTAAGAAATCGTGGTTATGCGGTCAATCATAAGAAGGTTCAACGACTGATGAAAATCCTTGATTTAGCAACTCGAATTCGTCGAAAACGAAAGTATTCTTCCTACCAAGGAGAGATTGGCAAGAAAGCAGAGAATCTCATTCAACGCCAGTTTGAAGCATCGAGGCCAATGGAAAAATGCTGTACAGATGTGACAGAGTTTGCCATTCCAAATAGCACACAGAAATTGTATTTATCGCCCGTTTTAGATGGCTTTAACAGCGAAATTATCGCCTATAATCTTTCTACTTCACCAAACTTAGAACAAGTGGTGAAAAATATGTTGGAACAGGCCTTCACAGAGGAGCATTACGAAAATACAATTCTCCATAGCAATCAAGGCTGGCAATACCAACACGATTCTTATAATCGGTTTCTAGAGAGTAAAGGAATTCAGCCATCTATGTCGCGCAAGGGTAACAGCCCATACAATGGGATGATGGAGCCCTTCTTTGGTATTTTGAAATCCGAAATGTTATACGGCTATGAGAAGCAATTTAGGTCTTTAGAAGACCTTGAACAAGCTATTGTGGACTACATTGATTACTACAACAACAAACGAATCAAAGCCAAACTAAAAGGACTTAGCCCTGTGCGGTACAGAACTAAATCATTTCAATAATTATTTGTCCAACTTTTAGGGGTCAGTACATAGTGAGCAAGTGATTTTTGGGCTACAGTTAAAAAGAGCTCTGCGTAATTTCCGAGGAAAAGATCTTCTGCACTATAGAGGATCTGACTGCCAATGCTTGAAAAACCATTCTGAGCGAGCTTGGTTTCCAGTTCAGCTAAATCAAAACCATGATGGTTGGTATCTGTCTTGACAAAATCAGCGATGAGAACTTGTCCATTCTCCCTAAGGTGATGGTAAAACATGGCAAGAGTCGCATCTAGATCAGGCATATGATGAAGAACTCGACTGACAACAATTAGGTCAAATTGTTGCTCCAAGGGATTCACCAGTAAATCCTGCTCCAAGAGTTGAAGATTCCTGATTTCTTGCTCTTCTGTTTTCAAACGGGCTTGCTCCAGCATTTTCTCCGAGATATCTACAAGGGTAACCGACTTGGCCTGCTGAGCCAGGGGCAAGGCTAATAAACCCGTCCCACCACCAAAGTCCAATATTTCCTTATCTGATAGAAGAGCAATCTGTTTCTCGACCGCTTGACAAACCAAATGTGCAAGAAAGATATTTTTGGGCGAATCAAAGGTTTCTGCTTTGTGATTAAAATCGTGTTTCATGTTTTTAGTGTATCACAAAGAAGTTGAATTGACTAGGAATTGTCTTTCTTTTCAGGCTTTTCTTCTAATTTTTTCTTCCCTGCTTGATTGCTTGAATCAGTCGCTACCTCTTCCTTTTTAGCTGTTTTCTTTTCTTGGGTTTTCATTGAAGGAAAGAGAAATTCATAGTCACCCTTATTCATACGAACACTTGTTGCAAAACCTGTTTTCGTATTGTGATACCTGGCTTTTCCTAAGTTAAAAACTTGTTCCCCACTTTCTTGCTCAGCCTTATCTTTACTTCGCTTGGCCATGGCAAAAGCTGCCAACTTTTCTTTGTTTAGGGCAAATTCTTTGTGATGGGCGACTTGCCGATTTAAATAAAACTGCAACAAAAGGCTAAAAATGGCTGCCATGGTGACTGCATATAAGAGAACGCCTGCCTTAACTTTTTGCTTTTTCCACACGATAGATGAACTCCCTTTCTAAGCCTTTTTGAAACTGGAAACGAAAGCGAATCAGTTGATTTTCCTCTGTGATTTGTGCTGATTTGAGGCCATAAACCATAGGCTGATAACCTCGGCCACTACTATCGGTTTTTCGAAAATCATCCGATTTAGATTTCCCTATAGAGATATCCTTACCATCCTGTTTCATGTAGAGGCGATTGCCTTCTACCTTTTCAAACTGCGAACGCTCTAACTCTGCCTCCAGTTGATCCACAAACAAGAGCCACTCTTTTTGCTCGCTTTGCTGCTGGTAACGAACTTCTGAAATGAGGAGCTGACTCATAGCTTGAAAAAGGAGCAAGCCTCCGCTAATGACGATAAGGGCAATCAGAGATTCTAAAAGAGTGAACGCTCTTACCTTACTGCTCTTTAAGATCGAGCAATTTCTCTGAACCATGGTAGACCTCCAATCCTTTTTCACTAGCAAATACCTGAATCTCAACTCCATTTATGTTTACCTGATTTTGCCCTGTTTGCAGAGCCATCTTAGCTACACGCAAGACTTCTTCCTTTTGCAAGATTTCTGCCTCTTCCTGCCTATTTTTCTGGATTTGTCCCAAAAGAAGGGTCGCAATGCTGGCAAAAACGGCTAGAGCAACTACCGCTTCCAGTAAAATCACTGCCTTAATTTTTTGTTTCCTTAATGCGTTTAATTTTTCCATTTCCTAGATATAATTGATAGCGAATCGCTCCTTTGCTAGTCTGAAATTCAACCTTATCCAGGGACGAATTGCCCCCAGCTCGGTCAAATATAATGCTTTGTCCTGAGGGTGCCTGAATTCCTTTAGGAACTGTCAACTTTTGACTGCCATTGCTGATGGTCTGTCCGTCTAAGCTTAAACTTGTCTTTTGCTGACTAGCTACACTACGTTTTTGGGTCTCCCGATAAAGCTCTTCAAACTCCATAAAGAAAATCTGCTCCTCCACCGCTGCAAAACTGGACTGGATTGAGCCTGATAAAGACAAAGCAATGATACTCACAAGTCCCAAAACCAAGAGACTTTCCAGCATAGTAAAGGCCTTAATCTGCAACAGTTTGACTTGTTTTTTGTTTCGCATAGTAGTCTTTATAAGCCTTGACTTGCTCTGCTGTGATACGTCCGTCCGCTTGTAATTTGCTAAGACTAGCATCTTCATTCTTGTCCAGACTATAGAGTTCTGCCTGACTTTCCACGACCTTGACAACAGCAGCTTTTCCTTTGTCATCTACGGCATCCTTTTGCTTGGTCAAATTGGGCACAAAGAGCAAGAGGAGTACGCTGATGATTAGAAGGACGACCAACATCTCTACCAGAGTAAAAGCTTGAACCTTGGCTTTTTTTAAATTTGTCATGAGTTTTTTCATTTTAGAAATTCACCTCCATATTTTGATACATGGGCATGAGCATTGCCGCATAAAGTAAAACGATAATTAGGGCCACAAAGATAAAAACCAGTGGCTGCACCAGATTCATGGTGCGGTTGACTCGGGCAAAAAATGCTTCCCAAGTTTTTTCAGCATAGATTTCCAACTCACTCCCCAGCTTGGACTTGACTTCCCCATACTCGATGATGAGACTCAACTCCTTTTTAAAGAAAGGATAGGTCGCTATAGTTTGAGAAAATTCTCGGCCATTTTGTAGGGCTTGAGCCAGATCTTGACCGATTTCTTTAAAGAGTTGGGAACCTTGTTCCTGCATGATTTGAAAAATCTGGGTCAGCTCCATTCCCTGTGAAATCATATTGCCCCATTCACGCGCGTAATAAGCCGTCAAATAAGTCTGGATAAAGATTCCTAGAAAGGGAACCCGTGCCAACATCGAAAAGACCCGCATCTTGGAACTTCTTTTGTAGAAAGTGAGAGCTAAAAGCAAAGATAGAGAGCAAACCAACACTAGTCCCAGAAATATTTGTGGCAGATTGCCAATGATTTGGGTGGCGATATTGCTACTGTCCAGTTGAGGAAGTAGATAGTTTCTCAACCCCAGCATGATTAGCAGGAGAAATCCCAGCAAAATCAGAGGATAGGTCGCCACTTCGATTAACTTTTTCTTGACCTTGGCCAAATTATCCAGATATTCTTCTATCTTCGCCAAACTCAGGTGGAGATTTCCATGTACTTCAGCTAGAGATAATTGGGTCACAATAGCACTTGAAAAACCCAAGCTGTCCATCATCTCTGAAAAGGATTTCCCCTGAGACAAGCCTTGGTGCATCTGGGCCACATAGTCCTTTTCCATCAGGGCACTTCTGCCCAAAAAAGAAATAATTTCCACCAAATGAAAGCCACTGGAAAAGAGGTTGTTAAACAGGGTGATGATTTTCTTCTGCTTAACTGTAGCTAATTTTTTCCGTTTCAGCCTGAAGACTTGTGATATGTCCATCTTTAAGAAGCTGGTCAATCTGTTCATTCCAGCTAGTTGGCTGGTGTTCTTGATAGTCTTGGTTTGCAAAGTCAACGATTCCTCCTCCCCCGATTAATCTCTGGTAGCAGACTCCTTGCAGGACAACTGCTAGTTCCTCCTCCGTCACACCCAACTCCAGAAGGCGTTCATAAACACCTCGGATACTCTTGGCATGAATGGTTGAAAAAACTGTCGCCCCTGTCAAACTGGCTCTGACCACTGCACGCGCTGTCTCGCTATCCCGAATTTCACCAATAATCAAGAGGTCCGGACGATGCCGGAGAGACAGTTTGATGAGATTTTCATAGGTCAATCCAATCGCCTCATTTAACTGCAACTGTAGCATGTCTTCCTGCTTAATCTCAACAGGATCTTCAATGGACATGACCTGCTGCCCCTTAAAAAGAGACTTAGCTAATTCGTGCATCAAAGTCGTCTTGCCACTTCCGACTGGACCTGCAAAGAGATAGAGCCCCCGTTGCCGGTACTGTTCACCCAGTTCGTTCATATCCTGAAACCAGAAATGCAGGTCCTGCTCTTCGTCGTGCAACAAACGAATAACCAAACTCTCATGTCCCCGATAATCTCCCACGGTAGACAAACGCAGAGAAGACACCTTCTCCCCATGCTGATAGTCGCAAGAGCCCAGCTGACTACGTCTCTTCTCCCCTACATTCATACCCGCCACAAACTTAAAATGACTAATCACAGCAGCTAAAACATCAAACTCATAGGAGTCAACGAGACACCGCTCGTCTCCAACCCGCATGTGAAGCTCGTAGGACTTTTCCTTGGGAATGAAATAGATATCCTGGGCCTTCTTTTCTTTCGCAGTAGCAATAATTTTCTGTGCAATTTCTTGTACCATACCGCCCTCCTTATCTAACTATTCGCAAAAAATTGAAAAAAATAAAAAGCAACTTTTAAAAGTTACTTTTTATCTCCATTTCATGCGGCAAGAACGGTGCTTTTCTTGACCTGTTTGTTTTTCGTAGCCTGGACGTAGCTTTTCATCGGGGATGACTTGCTCATCCTGTAAAAGTGCCAAAGAATGGTACTGTTGCAAATACTCATCACACTCATCACACCAGCGTTGGTCGGCAGGATCCCAAAAAATAGTCATCAAATCACTCCGACTCTTATAAAGAGGATTCTTCTTTTCCAGCTCAAACCAGCATAACTTATAATATTTTAGAGCATCATAATATTTGTCAAAAGATTGACTCATGATGACATCTTCTTCCCAACCTTCTATGAACCACCACGGTTCAAAATCCCCATACATTTCTATAACACGATACATTCTTACTACTTCCTTTGTATCGTATATTATAACCAATTTTTCAAAACAAGGAAAGAATTTTGCTTAAGTTCCATAGCAGAGAAACTTATTAAAATCTTTTTTGAGCATAATAAAAATAGGAGTCCTTTATTGACCCCTATTTTATCATCTTATGCTTGATAACGTTTCACACCATCTAGGTAGGTTGCTACCAATTCCAAATCTTTATCTAGTACGATAAAGTCAGCGTCGTAGCCTTCACGGATTTGACCACAGACATCATCGATGTGAACAGATTTTGCTGGGTTGAGACTGGCCATCATGACTGCTTCATGCGGATTCGCAATTCCCCATTCGACCACATTCTTCAAACCATCTTTGAGTTTAAGGATAGAACCTGCCAAATTGCCTGTCGATTTGAGGCGAGCAGTTCCATTAGCAACGACTACTGGGAATTCTCCCAACATGTAGTCGCCGTCTTCCAATCCACCCGCTGTCATACAGTCTGTGATAAGGGCGATATTTTCTGTTCCCTTTTGTTTGAGCAAAATATCACAGGCCTTTGGATCTACGTGGTGACCGTCACAAATCAATTCTGCATAAGTATGTGGCAATTCATACATGGCTCCCACCATACCGAGCTCACGGTGAGTCAACCCACGCATTCCATTGTAGGCATGTACCCAAACGCTTGCTCCAGCATCGACTGCTTTTTTAGCTTCATCAAAAGTCGCATTGGAGTGTCCTAGAGCAACAGTCACTCCTTCACCCGTAACGGTACGAACAAAGTCTTCTACACCTTCGCGTTCTGGCGCAAGGGCGATTTTATTGAGCAAGCCATTGGCAGCTTTTTGCCAAGCACGAAACTCATCCATACGAGGGTCTTTCATATAGGCAGGGTTTTGAGCCCCCTTGTATTTCTCTGTGAAATAAGGCCCTTCAAAATAGATCCCACGAATCTTGGCTCCACTTGCTTCCTGGTAACGAGCACCGATATTTTCAGTTACCGCAAGCAACTGCTCGTAAGAGGAAGTCAACGTCGTTGGCAAAAAGCTGGTAACACCCGTGCTAAGCAATCCTTCACTCATGGTATGAAGGGTTCCTTCGATGTTATTGTCCATGACATCCACACCACCAAATCCATGAATGTGGGTATCCACAAGTCCTGGGGCAATGCTATAACCGGTATAGTCAATCACCTCAGCTCCTTCAGGAATCTGTTCTACATGCTTGCCAAACTTGCCATCCACAAGTTCCAAGTAACCGCCACGACGAACTCCGTGTGGGTAGAAAAACTGATCCGCTTTAATATAATTAGGCATAATGATAACCTCCTTAATAGATTGATTCTAGAATTTATTATGTCAATTACATTATAAACCTTTCTTTTTCATTTGTAAATGGTATAGACCTATTTTCTAGAGATATTTTAAAAGAGCTGGATTTCTCCAACTCTTTAATTTTATTTTGATTTTACAGGCAGTTCTTGAGCAGCCTTAACAGCAGCTGCAATCGTTTCTGCGTATAGCTTAGCACCTTCTTCGAGCTTGCTATTGTCATTCCCAAAGTGGACTTGGTCGGTTCCAGCCCAGATTTCAGGGTGTTCCTTAGCAACCTTATTCCAGTCAGCTATGCTCACGTAAGGATTCTTTTCAGCTAATTCCCGTGCATAAGCCGCATACTGCTCCACTGATGTGTAAGTGTCCTTGCTCTTGTCTCCCTCATAAGGTGTCACCAGTATCAGATGGTGTCCTTTCGGTAGATTGTTCACGATGCTGTCCAAATCATTCTTATAGCCTTCAGGATTATTGACTCCCGTTGCAATGACGACTGTTTTTAGCAGCGCCTTGTTCTGGCTGTTAAGAAGCATAATGTCATTGGCTTGCTTGGTCGTCCGACTAACCTGAGCGTTGATATTTGCTTCAGGAAGCGCTTCTTGTAAGGCTGTATTGGCACGCAAGGCTACCGAATCTCCTATTAGGCTTGTTCCATCAGAAATTCCTAGACGACTCAGTTCAGCTTGTTCAGCAAGAATCTTTGTTTGTCCTATATTGGTCTGGGCTTGTTTGAAACCATTGACCATCAAGTCTGTCTCAAAAGCTCCAACTTGAGGAGCCACAGCTATGATAATCAAGGTAAGCAAGGTTAGAATGCCAGCACCACCAGCACTAATTGGTTTAATATGAGGCAATCGACTAATCTTCCGTATTAAAGGATTGGATTTACCAGCAATCAATGGCTCAATAATATAGAAGGATAGGATAGCAAAGAAATAAGAAAAGATGATTGTCAGAATAACAGCAGGCAGATTACTCATCAACTGAGAAAAGATAATATAGAAAGGCCAGTGGAAGAGATAAACCGCGTAGCTGGTATCCGCTAAAAATGTAATGAGCCGAGGTTCTTGTATCTCAGGCGTTTTCTCATGCAAGACACGCGCAGCAAAAATCATAGTCACTGCCGCTAAACTTGCTAGCAAGAAGCCAAATAAGTACGCAAACAGGTAGGTGAACTTGACAAAGAAAGTCAAGAGCACTAGCACCAAAAGCCCCGCAATAAACACCAGTAGATTTTGACGAAGGTCCCACATCCGGTCAAACTGCTTGACTAAATCGCTCGTCTGACGAACCCCCACAACCGTCGCCAAAATGCTTCCTAAAAAGAAGGGATAGACATGGGTCAAACTTGAAAAGTAGACAGATGAATAGGAACTCGCCATTAGACTACCAATAAACATGGAGAAAAAGCTAATGATAAAAGCTCCAGCAGAAAGGAGAAAGACCATCCCTCTCAATTGACTACTAGATTTTGAACGTTTCGATAAGAACCAAACCGCTAAGCCCCAAAGGATATAGTAGTGAATCTCAACAGCTAGACTCCAGTTGTGAACAAAGAGATGCGGAATGAACTGGGATTCATAACTTCCCCCTGTTAACATTTCGTAGAAGTTGGTCATAAAACCGAGAACTCCAGCAACCTGGCCACCAATTCCAGCAACATAGTCTTGACGAACCAAGAAAGTAAAAGGCATGGTCACCAAAACCATCAGCACCACAGGTGGCACGATGCGGTAAAACCGTCTCTTAAAAAAGCCCAGCAAATCGATCTGGCGTGCCTTCCCAAATTCTTCTAAAAGGAGGGAGGTGATCAAAAATCCTGAAAAAGTGAAAAAGACATCTACCCCAAAGAATCCTCCAGGAAAGATCGTTTGAAAGAAGTGGTACAAAAGCACCAAAAGTAAACCTGTAATCCTAATCAAGGAAAACCATTTAATACGCATACGAGTCTATTCTCCATTAAATTAGGAAGCAAAACACCACCTAATTTCCATTCCATTATACTCCCTATTCTATCAAAAAAATAGGAAAAATCCTAAGAGAAAACTTAGGATTTTGGCATTCTATTTTTACACTTTAGAAATTGCGCCCTGACTTGTTGTAGCCATATTTTTCTACAAAATACTCACGAAATTCCAAGAGATTGTCATCCATGATGGCTTGGCGGACCTGCTTCATCAGATTGAGCAAGAAGTAGAGATTGTGGTAACTAGTCAAGCGGATACCGAAGGTTTCATCAGCCTTGAGCAAGTGACGAAGGTAGGCGCGTGTGTAGTTCTTACATGTGTAGCAATCACACTCAGGATCCAGTGGCGTAACGTCTTCAGCGAATTGGGCATTTTTGACAACCAAACGACCTTGGCTGGTCATACAAGTCCCATTACGAGCGATACGAGTTGGCAAGACACAGTCAAACATATCCACACCACGAATAACCCCATCAATCAAGCTATCTGGCGCTCCCACTCCCATCAAATAGCGAGGTTTATTTTCAGGGAGAAGTTGAGTTGTGAAGTCCAAGACGGCATTCATCTCTTCATGCGTTTCTCCTACTGCCAAACCACCGATAGAGTATCCAGGGAAATCCATGCTGACAAGGTCGTGAGCCGACTGACGGCGAAGGTCTTCAAAGCCTGCCCCCTGCACAATTCCAAACAAACCTTGGTCATGCGGACGACGATGAGCCTTCAAACCACGCTCAGCCCAACGGCTAGTACGCTCGATGGATTTCTTAACGTAGTCATAAGGTTGATAAAATTGAGGACATTCGTCAAAGGACATCATGATGTCTGAGCCTAGATTATTCTGAATAGAGATGGCCTTTTCTGGCGATAGGAACATCTTGGAGCCATTGAGATGGTTTTTAAAGGTTACTCCTTCTTCGGTGATATTTCGGCTATCTGCTAGGGAATAAACCTGAAAACCACCACTATCGGTCAAAATGGGTTGGTCCCAGTTCATAAATTTGTGGAGACCACCTGCGCGTGCGATGAGTTCGTCCCCAGGGCGAAGCCAGAGATGATAGGTATTGGACAGGATAATTCCTGATCCCATCTCCTTCAACTCCTCTGGTGACTGAGTTTTAACAGTGGCTTGGGTCCCAACTGGCATAAACATAGGTGTCGGGAAGGTACCGTGCGGGGTGATAATTTCTCCCAGACGAGCTCCCGTGTGTTTCTCTTTCTTAATCAAACGGTATTTGATTGGTGAATCTGACATTTTTTACCTCCGAAGCTGGGAAAGACAGTCCCAGTTCATACTTTGTGCCCAAAGGCATACTGTATGATTTTATCAAAAAAACCAGGAACTGTCACGAACTATGGTATAATGAGAGAATGAAATACCCAAAAATTGATTTAAAAACCATTCGTCTGCAGACGAGGCAGTTTCAGGCTGAAAATCCCCGCCTCTTTCTCGTCTATCTCTTACCTAGCATGCTGGTCATCTTATCAGGCTTTCTCAACCCCTTGGCTCGTCTCCAAGAAAGTGTTTTAGAGCAATCCTTTTTCAGCATGCTGGCACAAGTGCTCCAAGCCTATCTCTTCCCACTAGTGGTTTCTTTTGTGAGCACGATTTTTCTAGCAGGTGCTGCCTTTGCGACACTCCGACTCCTCAAGGATCCTGATACAGAACTCTCAGTAAAATCAAGCCTGGCCCTCTTTGCTGAAGAGCGCTTCTCGCAAACCTTCCTAACTCTGCTCCTCAAACGTTTCTACCTCTTTTTATGGAGCATTCCAAACTTAGTAGGCGTTTATTTTCTCTTTTATAGCAATCTCTTAGCTCGGAGATTTATCGCCCTACATCCTGAATTTCCAAAATTAGACCTCTCATCCCTTGAAACAGAGCAGTTCCTTATGACCTTTGGCCTCTACTTTTTCGCGAGTCTCATCTTGATGATTGTAGGGAACATCCTCTACGTTCCACAACATTATGCCTACTCGCAGGTAGAATTCCTCCTCTGCGATACTCTAGATTTAGGACAGGCTAAACCCCGTCAAATCCTGAAAACTAGCCGTTTCTTGATGAAGGGTTACAAATTCCAGCGCTTTGTCCTCGATCTACAACTACTCCCTTGGTACTTCCTCAATTGGATTACTTTTGGAATTGCTAGCTTTTCACTCCTTCCCTATATCCAGAACAATCACATCTTCTTTTACAGAGCCCTACTAGCCCGTAAACGTAGAAATGGATGAGAGTCTACAAAAACCAGCGTCGTTCAGGACGCTGGTTTTCTTATTTCAAAAGTAACATACTCAGCAGAGTCAAAATAGCTGGCCCACCTTGCTTCAGAAGAATCTTCTTGTTTACCCTGAAGGAAGACACACAAAAAAGAAGCGGGAACTCAATCAGTTCCCAACTTCCATTTTAATGATTAGTTCATTGAAACGTGAACGTGGTCATAGTGGTTTTCGGTTACGCTACCACGGTCTGGCATTGGATTCCACGTATAGGCTGGTCCATATTTACTATCATATGGAGCGTAGAAACGTTGTTTCCAGATGATATAGTTGATACCACGGCTAGCCATATTTTTGACTGCATATTCCGCGATTTGATCACCAAGTGCTGAACTCACTGGAACTATAAAGTCGATGGCCAAACCTTTCCCATGGTCGCCACTGTCTCCAGGACGGTAACCACTAAAGGATGTGATGCCAAACAAGTTGGCGATTTCTTCTTTAAAGGCTGCAGTTTGTGGTTGAAGACCAGCATTCTCAGACTTAGCTACAGCAAGTCCTGCATAGTCAGGAGCCGCTGGAGCTGAATATGTTCTTGAAGGAGTTTGGCTTTGCTCTGCTTGATAAGTCGAAGTTGCAGTGTCAGAAGTTGCTGTTGATGCTGCTGTTTCTTCTGCTGCACTTGATCCTGTTGTATCAGCAGGTGTTTCAGTTGCTGGAGCAGCTGCTACTGGGGCTTCTGCTGGAGTTGTTGCTGCCGTTTCTTCAGTAGCTGGAATCGCCACTTGTGGAGCTTCTTCAACTGAGCGAGTTGTTTCTGCTACTGGTGCTTCCGCTAGAGTCGTTTCAGCTGTTTCTTCAGCTACAGGTGTTTCTGTAGATGGTGTCTCTTCAGCAACTGTCGCTGTCTCAGAAACTTCTGAATTTGGCGCTACTTCTGCTGGTTTTTCAGTCTCTGTTGCAGTTGGAGCTTCCTCAATTGGTTGAGAAAGGTCTTCTACTTGAACTGTTTGTTCATCGACTGTCACTTGATTCGTCGTCAAATCAGCTGTTGCAGTCGTCACTTCTTCACTAGCATCTGCTTGAGGAGTTTGGATTTCAACTTCCGTTACCTCTTCTTCCTCATTGACAGTTGTAGTGAGGACAGTATCTGGGAAAATCAAGTCCATATTGGTGATTTTGTTCAAATTAGCAAGAACCGTCACATCTACTCCCAAAGCTTCTGCAATCGTGCTCAGGGTATCACCATACTGAACTGTGTAGCTGTTTTTGTTCTCGTTTTTCGTCACGTCATTTTGAATTTGCTCAACGCTACGTGCTGTCCAAGAGATTTCTTGAGCTTTAGCTCCTAATGCGGGAGCAAGAGACAAGGCTACTGTTGAGGCTAAAATAATTCTTTTCTTCATTCGTTCATATTCCTTTCAAATGAATACCTGTCTATCATAACACAAAAAAAGCAGAAAAAAAGCCCTCTCGGGCCTATTTAACAGAACTGTCTATTCCTTGTAACAAACTCGATTACTTGAAATAGTTTGTTAGGTTTCTGTCATAAAATTGACACAATCTTCTCGTCCCCAATCCTCAAAAATATAAGGAATAGCTGCTAACTCTTGAATCCTGTGATTGCCTTCAAAAGAGGACTCTAAAAAGTTGATGCTTTGAAGGCCACTATTCTGGGCAAATTCCACATCCAAAGTCCGGTCTCCTATATAGTAGGTGTTCTCAGGATCCAACTCATACTTGTCTAGCAGATAGGTCGCCGCTTCTGGACTGGGCTTGCGCGCAAAACCACTCTGATTAGTTAAAATTTCTGTGAAATAACATTCCAAACCCAAGTCTCCTAGAATGGTAAAAGCATTGTCCCCCTTATGAGTATAGACAAACTGCTGAATCCCTGCTTGGTCTGCCCAAGCTAGCACTTCACGCGCACCTGGCATCAAAACTACCTGGGCATTTTTCTCAGCCAGGCTCTGGGCACGTACCTGATTGAGTACTTCCGCATCCAGGTTTCTCTCTTCTGCCACCTGCTCCAGCAAATCCTGCACAGAAAACTTGAGGATAAACTCTCTCACTTTCTCCTTATCATAAGGAATAGAAAACTGTGCAAAGGTCTCCTTAATCCCTGACAAAATCGCTTCGTAAGAGTCCAATAAAGTCCCGTCTAAATCCCAAATAAAAGCTGTTTTTTGCATCTCCTATCCTTTCAAGCTCATATAACGCTGGTAACGGTAACGTAGAAATAACCAACGGAAACCATTATCCAAGAGAGTCCCTGCCCAAATACCAGGCAAGCCCCAACCAAGAACAATCCCCATCAGATAAGCTGTCCCTATACGGATACACCACATCCCAATACTTGTCGCATAAAAGGGGAGGCGAGCATTCCCCAAACCCTGCCAAACTGCAGTATAGATGACTGTCCCTGTCGCCATGGGGGTTCCTAGTAGAGAGAACAGTGCCACCAAAACGCTCGCTTCGACTGCTACAGGATCGGTCGTATAGAGATGAGTCAGTGGTGTCCCTAAGGCATAGATACTGAGAGTTAAGGGCAACATGAGAAGCAGGGAAAGCCAAAAGGTTTGCTTGCTCAAATCATCTACTCTTTCCCAGTTATCCTCTCCAACTGCTCGAGCTACCTGCATGACCGTCGCCGTAGCGACGCCAAAGGCAGGCATATAGTTAAACTGGGTCAAGACTTCTCCGACTGCATTCCCCGCTACTGCCTCCGTCCCAAAAGAAACAACCAAGGCAATGATCACTACATCTCCAGCCCGCATCATGAGACGTTCTCCTGCTGCTGGCAATGCCAAGGTCAGTAAGTCTTTATCGAGTCCAAAAGTCGGTTTCTCAAAAGGCAGCTTTAATTGCGACCACAAAATCACAAGACCGACTAAGCGAGACAAGATAGTCCCCCAAGCAACACCAGCTATCCCCATATCAAGGACAAAAATAGCTAGACTTGAAAAAAGAATATTCAAGGCATTGGATAAAAGACTAACATAGAGAGGCAGACGCGGATTATGCGTTGCACGAATCAAGGCACCTAGACTGGTCATCAAGCCCAAGAGAACAATCGATCCGCCTACCAAAGATAGGTAGAGTCCACCACTCTCGGCCACATCCTGCTCAGTTCCCAAGAGCCCTATCATCTCTTGCCCAGCAAAGAGCGATAAAGCGCCTAAAAGTGCACTCAGCAATAGGGTTATCTTGAGAGCCTCTGTCACGTGATAAGCCAACTTGGACTGATCTTTCTGCCCCAAACTTTTTGAAATAACACTGGAAATAGCAGCTCCCAGAGCGATAAAAATCGCCTGGTAAATGGTGATAATATTGCCAGCCACTGAAACACCTGAAATGGCGATTAAGCCCAAGTGAGCGACCAAGTAACTGTCCACCATTCCCATGAGCATCTGCAAAAAGTTTTCACCCATAGCTGGCAATGCAATGTTAAGAATGTCCTTATTTTTCTTAAACAATCCTTCCTCCTGATGAAAAGAAACTCAGTTGGTTTCCCAACCGAGTTTACTGCCTCTGTCTTAAAGTCCTAGATAAGCCTCAACCGCTGCTTGCATGTCAGCAGCTGCCACTGTTGTTTTATGACGAACTGGAGCTGTTTCAAGGCCATCAACCGCTGGTGGCACTGCCACTCCTGAAATGTCATGTAATTGAGCCAAGGCTTCAAAGTCAGTCAAGCCTGCTTTTCCTGTTACCGCTTCTACGGCAACCACTGGGAACTTGTATGGACTAGCTGTTGAAGCAATCACTGTCTTGGTTACATCGCCAGTAGCTGCTTGGTATTTTCTATAAACTGCTGAGGCAACCGCCGTGTGGGGATCCTCGATGTAGGCATCTGTTTGATAAACACGTTTAATTTCTGTCGCAGTTTCTTCCTCAGTCGCATATTCAGCTGCAAAGAGTTCCAAAATCGCTGCATCAAAGTCTGTCAATTCATATTGTCCTTGTGTACTCAAGGCATTCATGAGTTCAGCAGTCTTAACCGCATCATTCCCCAAAAGATGGAAAATCAAACGCTCCAAGTTTGAAGATACCAGAATATCCATAGATGGACTAGTTGTCACTTTAAACTCACGTTTCTTGTCGTAAACACGTGTCTTGAAGAAGTCTGTCAAAACATTGTTGTCATTTGAAGCACAGATTAATTTGCCAACTGGAAGACCGATTTGTTTAGCATAAAAGGCAGCCAAAATATTTCCAAAGTTTCCTGTTGGTACTGTGAAGTTGACCTTATCACCAAACACAATCTCACCAGTCTTAATCAACTGAGCATATGCATAAACATAATAAACAATCTGTGGTACCAAACGACCAATGTTCATAGAGTTAGCTGATGAAAATTGCAGTTTATTGGCAGCCAATTTTTCACGAAGAGCTACATCGTTAAACATATGTTTCACATTTGTTTGTGCATCATCAAAGTTTCCATCAATAGCGATAACATGAGTATTGTCGCCAGTCTGAGTAGTCATTTGCAACTCTTGTATCTTGCTGACACCATCCTTTGGATAAAAGACGATGATCTCAGTACCAGGCACATCGGCAAACCCTGCCATAGCAGCTTTTCCAGTATCACCAGATGTCGCTGTCAAAATGACAATCTTGTTCTCCAAACCATGCTTTTTAGCGGCTGTCGTCATAAAGTATGGCAAGATAGACAAGGCCATATCTTTAAAGGCAATCGTTGAACCATGGAACAATTCCAAGTTGTATTGCCCATCCAGTTTCACCAATGGCGCAATCGCTGGAGTATCAAACTTGCTATCGTAGGCATTGTTGATACAGTAGTCCAACTCCTCAGCCGTAAAGTCATCTAAAAATGCTGATAAAACTAATTTAGCCACTTCTTGGTAAGAAGCATCTTTTAATGTTTCAAAGTCCAAATCAACCTTTGGATAAGTAAGTGGTGTAAACAGACCACCATCCGTCGCCAAACCTTGCAAAATAGCTTGGCTGGCAGTTACTGTATTATTGGCATCACGCGTTGATTGATAAACTAATGTCATGAATCTCTATCCTTTATCTATAGTCTCTTCCATTATATCATGATTTTTCAGAAAATTCTCCCTTTATAAGAGAAATTATAATCCCAATTCTTTCTTCAAAGGCTCTAAATAAACCATTTCTTGCTTATCTCTTTTCTCCAGTCCCTCCTCAGCAAGGGTGAGTAAGTCTTTAGAAAACTCGAGAACCGCAGCTTCTTCTTCATCTGTGAGTTGTTTTTTAGAAAATTGTCGTCTTAAAAGCTTATAATCACGACCAGCTGTGGTAAAAAATGGAGCAGTTCGCAAGTAAGCTTCAAGCTTGTCTAAATGAACCAACAAGCCCAAGTGAAAGGCAGCAGAAGCAAAAGTTCTATCTAGAGGTTGCGTACACACACTACGAAATTCAATAGTCCCTCGAGTCGTTAAGTCTTGGTACTGGTAACTACGATGAGTTTGGAAATCTTCCTCCTGAGGATGAATTAACACCTCATCCCCATTAAGGGTAAATGCTTGGATTTCAGGTGTAACCAAATAGTCCCTAGCCTGAATCGGATAAAAATAATAGGTCTGCCCATCACGCTCCGCAGTAAAAATCGCAGAATGATTTAGATAGTCAAAAAAATCATCCTCGTCTTTAAAGAGTCTAGTATTGACACCTACATTCTCTGGATAGATACCATGCATGGATTCTTCCCAAAAAATATCTCTCGAAATTTTGGTATCCCAATCTGCCCCTGAAAACTCAGAATTTGCAAACAAATAAGCTTTAGCAGCTTCAATTTGCGTAAAAGCGTTGATGACACGCAGAAAATTAGACCTTGAAACGTCCAGTTGAACCTGACTCCCACAGATAAAGGCTCCATACTCAGGGAAATGATGTAAATCTGATTTAGTTACATTTCTACTCAAATTCAGATAAGCCATCAACATCTGATAGCGTGAATAAGCCACTGGACAATTCTCATTTTTATCCCAGTTTGGATGAATGCCGCAGCCAACAATAGCATGATTAGCTTCACCCAATTTATTCTGAATCGTAGCCATATAGAAGTTAAAGCGTTCTTCTACCTCTTGGATAGATTCGGCCTTTCCGAATGCAAACTCAATCGTCGTATAAGCAACCTCAAACAAGATCGTATCTTGGCTGACTGGATCAAGTAACTGAATTGGATTCCCAAAATCATCCACTTTTTCGATAGTAAAGCCCAATACTGATGGTAAATACCGAAAGAGATCCTTAACAACTTCACCATCTGTAGCCTTACCCTCTAAATTTACAATAGGATATTCTAACTCAATCCCAATAAATAAATCTGGGTTCTCTTTTATATTCTTTAAGTAACGTTTCTTTAGTAATTCAACAGACCGAGACATTAATCACCAAGCTCTTTCATAATCAAAATAAATTGTGAATAAGTAATATTATACCAAAAATACACTAAAAATGATTAGAATAAGAAGAAAAAGATGATCCATCAGTTATCTGTACTTAATCAAAATCTTTACCAAACAAAAAACAAGGCCCGAAAGCCTTGTCTTTATTACTATACCGGCGGCCGGGGTCGAACCGGCACGTCCTTGCGGACACTGGATTTTGAGTTCTATGAATACATTTTTTAAATCTTATAACCTTGATTTAGTAGGTTTTTTAGACTTTTAAATCTTGCAAAATAGACTCTTTTTTCAAATTTTGGTAACTTTTTTGTAACTCATCTTTCTCTCTTAAATAACTACTTCCATAAATAGTGAGTCGATAATCTTATTTCTTAGTTATCTCATTTGTCAAATTAAGCTAGACAATTTCACCTGACTCAGAAAAACTTGATACGGAGTTTGGTAGTTCAAGGACTTCCTTGGGATTCGATTTCGCTTATCAAGTACAGAAAAAACAAATTAAACTATAGTCCGTTAAAAATTAGAGGTATCGTAGTTAGTTTACATATCTATCAAGTGTCTATAGTAATAAACTTCATTATTAAAATAAAATGTATTAGTATCAAAGCAACTATCTCAACTTGATTGGTTACTATAATACATCCCTACTAATATCAAAAAGCCACTGTTTCCAGTGACTTCATAATACCTTTCGCTCAAAAATATTTACGTTTTTACCAACAAAGCTACACACTCAGCGGTTCGCTGTTACCTTAAATTTCGTTATGAAACAAGTTTATTTCTTTCTAACGTCCTCAAGAACCTCATCGCCTTTCAACTCAAAGACTCTGTGATTCTATTATTTGTAAAACTTCTTTCATATTTTCAACTTTCCATTGCGCTTTGTCATTAAAAAATGGTAATCGGCTATCATAATAACCAATAGTTGCAATTCCGGCGCTAGTTGAAGATTCAATTCCAGAGTATGAATCTTCAATTGCAATACATTGTTCTGCTTGCAATTCTAACTTATGTAGCGTTGTTAAATAGATAGACGGATTTGGCTTACTTTCTACAAAATTCTCTCCGCTAACGATGACATCAAAATATTTTTTTATGTCACACCTTTCTAAAACTTCATTAATATGCTCATATTTTGATGATGATGCTACAGCTAATTTGATTCCGTTTTTCAATGCATAGTCAATAATTTTTAGAATTTCTTTTCTAAAAAGTAAAGAATAATCAATTTTTTCATATCTCTCATCACTAAAAGAAGCATATTCTTTTTCTATAGTTTTTATATCATATTGTTTCCCAACAAATTGCTGTAAAAGCCTATAAAGATTAAAATATGATTTACCAACTAATACCAATAGCTCAGAATCTTCGTAACTAGATTTTGGATTAAGGTGTTTGATAAAATCTTTCTGTATTAGAAAATCTTGGTACTCTGTATCAACTATAACTCCATCCATATCGAAGATTATACCTTTCAAATTCATAAATCCTCCTTTAAAATCAAAATCTATCATATATAATACCCGTGTTGCTAGTTGATAAAAAATCCTAAATTATAGACCAAAATAGCCCGTTCGATCTCTAATTGCAAACCTGCTAAAGAGCGAGCAAGCGGATGTTCAATGTTAAACAATGCATTTAGGACAGAGATCCGAGTTTCGATGGTCCTTCGGATTGCCAGGATAGCAGGATTGTTGTGCTCAGCTGCTCCTTTCATATTTTTACGAATCGGCGTCAAAAAGTCTATTTCCTTGGCTTCCAATCGTTTTTTCAGTTCCTTACCCAAGTAGCCCAAATAACTACTATTTGTGCAAAATGTTACTTAGTTTCTTTTTAAATGAGCAATGAGTAACTTAATAAGATAAGCTAGAACTACAAGTGATAATAGAAAGAAAATAGAATAAATAAAATAGATTTGCATATTGGACACCTCCTAAATAAAAGAGATAAGCCATCCTGCCCTCAATATTATTGTACTCCCACTTAAAAGCGGTGTCAAGCATTATGATAAATAATACTAGCACCTATGGTGAATTTAAAATCTAAAAAACAAACCATCAATCTGCATTAAAATAATCATAAACCTCTTTATATGGAATTCCGTTAATATTTTAGACACATTTTGGGAGGAAATTTTGAAGACTAGCGTCCTTCTATTTTTCCCAATAAGTTTTAACTTCTTCAAAAATCTTATTCAAAAGTTCTGCATCTTTTTCTGACAACTGATTTTTTTCTATAACTCTATCTTTTAGTTCTGTTGCCTTTATTTTATTTCTTGCCACCGAAACTGCTATTGAATGTTTCAAAATATCAAACTCATCCTTTGAAAAGTTTGCAATATTGGTAAGATCTAATTGTTCTAGAGGTAAACTACTGATAATTGAATAAGGTTTTTGTCCCAGCAAATAATCTGTAGTAGTACCAAAGATATTTGCTAATTTCACAACGAATTCTAATCCTGGTTCTAACGTTCCATTCTCCCACCGAGAATATGTCCCTTGTTGAACTCCAATTAATTCCGATATTTGTACTTGAGTTAACTTTTTTGATTTTCTGAGAGTTTTTAACCTCTCTGAAAATTTATAATCCTCTGTATACATAATTCTCCTATAGATATTCTTATTCGTATATTTTTTCTTGACAAAATATTCTAAACGGTATAAAATAGAATTATTCCATAAGGAATATTTATTTTAAGATTAAATATTCCATTGAGAATATTATAGCATAAAAGGAGGTAAAAGCGTATGTAATTAGTAGTCGATTTAAAAATTTTTAATAAAGGAGGTAAGATTCGACAAAATAAAAAAATCTTGAAACAAATGTGCCGTTCGTTCCAAGATCAAAACATATTATGTAACAATTATACCACAGAAAACTCTTCGGTTGCACAAGAAAATTTCGGAGGTTTCACAAAAAGATGACCAATAAAGAGTTAGTCAATCAAATTTCTGGCCTAAACTCTACCTCTACTCTTAAAAATTGGATTCAACTGATTAAAGAGATAAGTGGCAAGGAATTTAAAAAAATTAAAATTCCTATCAGTAGAAATCCAAGAACTCATCAATTAATTTATACAGTTGCCTATGACTTTACAGACGAAGACCTTAGACAATTTCAAAAGTTAGCTAACCTAAAACTTGAAATAGGTCTAAAAGAGGCTATACAAAGAGTATTTGGAAGTCTAGCAGACAATGAGCAAGAACTCCTAAACCAAGTAATAGATGAGCTCTATGATGAACTGAGCGCCTTAAAACAGGAATTTAAGCGAGAAATACGACTGATAAAAAATGAGAATGCCAATCTAAAAAAGAAAATTCAAGATA
Source organism: Streptococcus oralis (assembly GCA_963554735.1). Taxonomy (GTDB): domain Bacteria; phylum Bacillota; class Bacilli; order Lactobacillales; family Streptococcaceae; genus Streptococcus; species Streptococcus oralis_CX. Next base: position 3,304 of record CAUVSV010000028.1, on the reverse strand, counting down.
TTGAAGAGTCGATGCAAACCGGCTTACTAGGGTTTGTTAACAAGAGGTCAAAAAATAGGTTCGGCTAATAGCGAGTTTTCGGCTGAGCCATGAGGCAGAAAGCCGAAAATGAGCGTAGATGCGGACGGACCATTTTTGACCGATAGGGTGTGTAGTAACACCACCCTCTGCAAGTTAGGTGTACCATCGAAAGAATTCAGTATTGCCAAGGGTTTCGGAGATTTTAAGGGTGGCAAAATTAGGCAAAAAGTTGAATCAAAATCTATGGCAAAAAATGAACATTTACGTTCTGTTTTTGACTGGATTCAAATTCAGTTTGATAAGACTGAATTTTCGCCAAGAGAAATAATCGAAGACATTCTATTTCTTGACTATGACCTATTTATTGAGAATAAAGGGAGCCTTAAATACTATAACTATGATAGCCAGCTTCATCATGGGAATATCCGTATCTACTATGGAGCGAAAGAGTCGTCCTACATGCTTGTCATGTCAGGACAGGCACTCGAGTTCTTTAGAGATATGGTATTAGATCCAAATAGTCTGTCCGAAAGACAGTTTCTGAACAACCTCTACTACAATTACAATCAGTTTTCAGTAAGACGAATTGATATTGCAATAGATGATTTTAATGAAACACCCTATTTCACTCCTAATCAGCTTCTAAAGATTTGTCAGAAGAAACGCTTTATATATGGAAAAAGCACCTACTACAATACCTACGGAGATGAAGCAATCGGTCAGACCTTATATTTGAGAAAACCCAATGATGATGAAAGACTTAGAATTTACGATAAACGCTTAGAACGAGCTGAGAAGCTCGGTATCAGCAAGCGGTATATAGAAAATTGGATAAGAACGGAGTTAGAACTTAGGAAAGAAAAAGCTCACTACTTCATTCAAGAATGGTTGCATTCAGAAATAGATCTTCTCAACTTTACCAAGGGATATCTCAAAGAAAAAGTGAGGTTCTATAGTGATAGTCAATTCTCAAAACCTTTGAGATCTTGGGAAAAGTTTTTAGGTCACTCAAAACCTGTCTCTATCATTATTCCAAAACCAAAAACAGAACTAGAACAAAAATTAGAATGGTTTACCTATAAAGGTTCTGGAGCTATTCTAAAAGCGTATAAATTTCTATACGACAATAACTTACTGCATGAGTATGAGAAGTCTAACTATCTCGCACTCAACAATATGGAATATCCACCAGATTTAGCAAGTGGATTAATAGAAAGGGCAATACTCTTTAAAAGAGAGGATTTGATCCCCACAATCAAAGAAAATATCAAAAGGAGAAATTAACTATGGCAAAAATGCTTTCACAAAATGACTGGAATTTTAATAACATTGGAACAAAATTTGAATTGGATGAAGTTATTCCAAAATTTGAAACGGAAGTCCGAGCAGATGCAAATGGAGAAATTATCAAAAACCGAGATGGTAGCGAAAGACGTTTTAATACCAATAAAATCATTGGTTGGAAATACAATGTAACGATCAAGGATGGACAATTCAAAAAGAAATCAACCCAAGTCTCAGTAGACAATCCTGATGCCTTGGTTGATAATGACTATATCCAAGCAATGGATGAAGTACCAGTTACATTTGACAATTTACAAGCTACTATGATTAGCACAACAATGTATTACAAGGCGGATGCTATCCATTTAGTAGATGTAAAACAAAAATAAGTAAAATACAAGGGGAGTTAATCCTCCCCTTACTTAATCTATTTAGAAAAGGAGATCACATGATTAAAACTGTAACAAAAGATGACCTTGTCGAACTTGGATTTGCTCCAGGAACTGCAAGAAAGATTATCCATACCGGTAAATTACTATTAGTGAATCGTGGTTTTAACATCTACGATAACAAACGGATTGGTACAATTCCAGCCAGTGTCGCTGAAGAACTACTAGGAATTGAACTCCAGAAAGAAGCATAATGAATGACTATTCGTAAAAGTAAAAATGGTAAATGGACCGTTGATATTTCTAACGGTTTCCACCCAGTCACACAAAAAAGAATACGTATTATTCGGAAAGGATTAAAATCTAAAAAGGAAGCCCTAGAGCTAGAACAACATATACGCGTTGTAGAATTAAAAGAAAAACAATTTGACTTTGTAGTGACCACAGATATGTTATTCGACCTACTTGAAGAAGATGATTTGAAAAATGGCAGAAAAATAAGCTATACAAGTACACAAAGAAACAATTATGAGCGTCATATTAAACCATATTTTAAAAATACAAATTTAAATAAATTAACGTATGACCATATATTCGAATTTCGTGAATACCTAAAAACAAAACCTAAAAAACAAAATGAAAATGAAACTTTAAGTTATAATACAATTAATAAACTTCTAATTCTACTTAAAAAAATTTTTGACACTGGTATAAGAAAATCCCTTATTGATAAAAATCCTGTTGAGAATCTGAGAAAATTACCAATTAGGAAGCCTAATATCAAATTTTGGAGTATAGAAGAATTCACGAGATTTAGAGAACTTATTCAAGATGATGAAACAAGCTATGACCTGTTTTTCGTAATTGCTTTCTTTACTGGGATGAGAATGGGAGAAATACTCGCATTGAACTGGAATGATATAAATCTATTAACAAATACAATTTTCGTTACCAAAACGGTATACTTTGTAAATAATACAAGCTACATTAATACAACAAAAACACGATCAGGAACTAGAAATATTACAATCAATCAGAAATTAACGGAAATGCTAAAAGATTGGAAAGAAAAACAAAAAGAAAAACTTAAGGAATTTACCAAAAATACTGACGAACTACAAATAATACAGAGTACACCAATAACTATTACAAAAAATATGATTGATAAGAAGTTTAAGCAAATACTAGAAAGGGATAAAGATTTAAAGAGAATAAGAATTCATGATTTAAGACACTCTCATGCATCATTACTTATAAATCAAGGGGAAGATTATCTTGTTGTTAAAGAAAGATTAGGACACGCATCTATTACGACAACAATTGATACTTATTCCCATTTGTACCCTAGCAAACAGAAAACATTGGCTAATAAACTTGACGATTTATTTTAAAATGGAAAAAATTGGTAACTCAACTAACAACAGAGAAAAAAAGACAAGGTCCGAAAACCTTGTCTTTATTACTATACCGGCGGCCGGGGTCGAACCGGCACGTCCTTGCGGACACTGGATTTTGAGTCCAGCGCGTCTGCCAATTCCGCCACGCCGGCAAATAGTAACTGGGGTAGCTGGATTCGAACCAACGCATGAGGGAGTCAAAGTCCCTTGCCT